>NZ_LKET01000069.1 GCF_001317355.1 Oxobacter pfennigii | reverse complement strand
TCCTAACGGAAACTATATCCGCGATATGACAGACAGCTCAGGAAACAAAGTGACATATAACTATAACCAGACAAAAGGCACACTGGATTCTGTCGTTGACCCTAAGGGTAAACAGACATCATACGGGCATGATAATAACGACAGGCTGACAAGTGTATCCAAGATGGTAAGCGGTGAAACTGTTCAGAACAGCTATACTTATGAGAATGACAGGATAAAAACAATAAATCACAATGACTTTTACTACAAATTCGATTATGACAACTTAGGAAATGTTTCCGAAGTGAAAGTAAAAGAGAACAGGTCATTGATAAAGAATACCTATGCGGTAGAAGCCGGCGGCGGGTTAAATATAAAAACCAACAAGCTTCAGGAATCGGAATACGGAAACGGCCAGAAGGTTGGGTATCAGTACGATATATTGGACAGAATAATGGCAAGGACGTACAATGGTTCCACGAGGCACTGGTATACTTATGACAGTGCCGGGAATTTGGGATATCATGACGATATAGTAAACGGAGTAAAATATAGGTATGTTTACGATCTTGCAAACAGGCTTTCAGAAGTAAGAG
>NZ_LKET01000068.1:300000-438878 GCF_001317355.1 Oxobacter pfennigii | reverse complement strand
ATGCTCAAAACCTTGGAAAGGAAATTGAAAGTATGGCTATACGTTTATAGTCATAATATAAAATCTTAAAATACTGAGATATTCGTAGTTATTGGGCGATCTTGTCCAAAGTAAGGGGTCTAATCCGGTAATTTTTCAATACCTGTGTTTTTAGATGAAGCTGCTATGTTAATGGATGAATTGATAAAATACTCTCCTTATGAAATGGAAGGCCTTATGAAAGTAAACAGCGGCCTTGCGGAGAAAAATTTCATGAGGCACCTTCAATGGAGCGGAGAGCACAATTTACAAAATAGTAAACAGGCTTTGCATGCTTATGACGGCGCAGTGTTTCAGGGGATAAATGCAGATGACTTCAGCGAAGAGGAGCTTGTATTTGCAGATAAGCATATAAGAATACTCTCAGGTCTATACGGGGTGCTGAAGCCCCTTGATATAATACAGCCCTACAGGCTGGAAATGGGGACAAAGTTTTCAACACAATACAGTAAAGATTTATATGTGTTTTGGCAGGATAAACTTACGGATTATTTTGAAGAGGAAATGAAAAAGCAAAATTATAATGTAATTATTAATTTAGCTTCAAGGGAATACTCATCGGCTATAAATCTTAACAGACTGCATGCACGGGTTGTAACCCCTGTATTTAAAGATTACAAAAGAGGGGTATATAAGATAATTACCATCTATGCTAAGCGTGCCCGGGGCTTAATGAGCCGCTTTATGACAAAGAATAAGATTGTTATGCCGGAGGACTTAAAAGCTTTCGATGAAGAAGGTTATAGATATATGGATAGTCTATCTTCTGAAGACGAATGGGTATTTATAAGGTAATTATTAACTGTTCATACATATTTGGATTTTTATTAGCCACATTTTTGTTAATCCTCCTGAGCCCATTGGAGAGAGTTCATTACAGAAAAATTTGAATTAGCCCTTACTATAAATATAAACATGGATATTGTAATGCATCCATGTTTTACAAATATAAATAATTGATAAAATTTAAACAAATATAAATGTTAAAATTGTAGAATATTCTGAATTTGCTTGACTTATTTTTTGTGCAGGTATACCATTAAAGCATGGAAGAAATTAGCATTATCGATGAAAGAGGGTAGAGATGATGAAAATTGCCTCTTTTGATTTTGCCTAAGAATTGTTCTCTTCGTATGACGATGACCTATAAGGGGAGAAAAACTGGGTAAATCCATGTCGTCTAGTGTTAATGTTTTAACAAAAATAAGGGGGATTATCATGAAAAAAGTAAAAAAAGTCATTTCGCTGCTGCTAATGTCCATAATGATAATATCAATAGCAGCATGCACACCTTCAGGCGGCAGCAACAATCAGGCATCACCATCGCCGACGGAAGCAAGTGGGACAACTCCGGAAACAAAGAGAGAGATCACGCCCATGAAAGCCGGAGATTATACCTTTGATGTAAAAGGCAATAAACCCATGAAAGTAAAAGTAACATTGACTGATACTGAAATAAAGGCAATAGAAGTGGTATCCCATGAAGAGACTCAGGGAGTCTCAGATGCAGCATTGAGAGACATTCCCAAAAACATAATTGAAAAGCAGAGCATAGGAGTAGACACTATTGCAGGCGCTACATTAACAAGCAGTGCAATAATTGAAGCGGTAACAAAGGCTATTGAAGCAGCAGGAGGAAAGGTCGACGAGTTCAAAATTGCTGAAAGCAAACCTATAACAGCTGAAGAGAGCCGCCCGCCAATGGGTACAAAGGATTTACCCACCAATTGGGATCTGACTTATGATGTAATAGTAGTTGGAGGCGGCTTTGCAGGATTAGCAGCAGCTTATGAAGCGGCAACCAACGGAGCCAATACACTTATTATTGATAAAATGCCGGTACTGGGCGGAAATTCACAGATAAACGGCGGCGTTTATGCATCCTACACCAGCAAGATAGCTGATGATTTATACAAAAAGCTCAATTTGACACCGGATACTCCGGAGAAGCATATTGAAGACACAATAGTAGGCGGAGATTATATGAATGATCCTAAACTGGTTAGGAATCTGGTTTACGGAGCGCCTCACTTCTTAAATCTCATGCTGGATAACGGCCTGCAGGTAAGAGAATCCATCACCCGCCCCGGCGGACATTACGGATACCGTACTTATACAACAATTAACGGCGTAGGTGCCGACATTGTTGCAGTTCAAAAGAAAATTTTAGCCAATACATCAGCAACAGTAATGCTCAATACAAAAATGGAGCAGATTTACCGTGAAACTACGGGAGAACAGAGAATTGTAGGTATTAAGATTAAGACAGATGAAGGATATAAGAATGTTAAGGCTGAAAAAGGAGTCATTCTCGCAACCGGAGGCTTCAGTGCCAATATCGACATGCGTGTAAAACAGGTTCCATCCCTTACAGCTGATATTCCTACAACCAACCATGTAGGGGCTACCGGTGAAGGTTTAATTATGGCACAGGAAATCGGCGCAAACACAATGCAGATGTCCTACATTCAGCTTTACCCTTTCGCAGATCCCAATAACGGAGTACTTGACGCCACAGCAGTTATACCATTCAGCGGACCAAGCTCAGGTATAGTTTATGTGGATTATGAGGGAAAACGCTATGTCAACGAAGGTGAAAGAAGAGACGTTTGCTCAAGGGCAGCACAGGAAAGCGGCGGATTCCCGACATTCTCAATATTCGGCCAGGAAATAGTGGACAAAGGCGGCTTTATATCAGAAGCACAGTTAACGGGAGGTATGGAAGCCGAGAGAATATTTAAAGCGGATACATTGGAAGAGCTGGCAGAGATGATAAATGCCCACACATATAAAGGAAATAAAATCAATATGCAGGGTGCAGCTTTGGCAGAAACTATAAACAAACACAACGGGTATGTAAAAGCCGGAAGCGATCCCGAATTCAACAAGAGAATAGATAAAGGCATAATGCTTACAATTGAAAAGGGACCATATTATGCAATACCCCAGTGGCCGTCAGTCCATCACACAATGGGCGGCTTGACTATAAGTGAAAAAACAGAGGTGCAGGATATATGGGGCAAGGTTATACCGGGATTATATGCAGCGGGAGAAGTTACAGGGGGAGTTCACGGGACTAACAGATTAGGTTCAAATGCTATTCCCGATGCAGCAGTTCATGGAACGATAGCCGGCCATATGGCAGCTACAGGAAAAGTTCCTGAATATATTCCCCAAGACAAATAAAGATAAGCCTATAAACAGATCAGCTGTTGTATAATACAATGACCCCGGATCGGCAGAAGCAATTATGGATTGCAGCCGGTCCGGGGCTTTTATTATTGCATAAAAAAACCCGTGTACTTAATATCACGGGTTTCTATGATAACATTCTTGCCTGAAATAATTCCCTCACATCTTCAAGGGCATAAACATATTTTTTAACTATGTTGTCACAAATTTTTTGTGCCAGCTGCTCATCGTATATATCTCCAATTGCATTTCTGTCCTTCAACATGGAGTACCAAACTTCATCATGTAAAATACCTAATGAGAAAGATTCACAAACTACGCTTTTGGGGGATTTGTGTCCTATAACACCTTCATCAATGATACAAAGGTTTAAATTCTTCCACGCCATCTCAAAAGCGGTTTCAAATCTCTGTATTAATCCATCTCTAAGCAAATCATTTTCTTCATTGAATTTTGAAACTCCATCTTTAAGCTTTTCAAGAGAACTTACAAAGAATTGAAATCTAGTATCACAATTGCTCATTTTGCTGCACCCCACTTTCATTCCGGTACACTTATGTATATCACAGAATCTCTCTGCAATACTATTATACAACAATAAATTAAAAACTGCTATATAAAATTTTAATTTTTTTTTGTATCATTGTAACAGATATTATAACAGACTGCTTAGACAACCATCGGCTATGCCGGCAGACAAAGAGCTTAAGCTCTAAGTTGAGATGGCGAAACAAATTAGTCTAAAGTAATATATTGACCCGTTCACGAATGGGCAGGTAAAGAAGGGCAAATAATAAGCCGCCCGGATGGGCGGCTGCTAAAAGTCTTTACGGTTGGGAGTTATTTCAAAGCGCGAGTAGCGCTGCCATTACCAAGTAGGGCTTAATCAAGCCACTGACTGGTGGTGCATGACTCTTGCCTGAAATAATTCTTTTACATCTTCGAGGGCATAAACATATTTTTTAACTATGTTGTTACAAATTTTTTGTGACAACTGCTCATCATATATATTTTCAATTGCATTTCTGTCGTTTAACATGGAGTACCAAACTTCATCATGTAAAATACCTAATGAGAAAGATTCACTAACAACGCTTTTTGGGGATTTGTGTCCTATAACACCTTCATCAATGATACATTCGTTTAAATTCTTCCACGCAAGTTCAAAAGCGGTTTCAAATCTCTGTATTAATCCATCTCTAAGCAAATCATTTTCTTCATTGAATTTTGAAACTCCGTCTTTAAGCTTTTCAAGAGAGCTTACGAAGAACTGAAATCTGGTATCACAATTGTTCATTTTGCGGCACCCCACTTTCATTTCGGTACACTTATGTATATCACAGAATCTCTCTGCAATACTATTATACAACAATAAATTAAAAACTGCTATATAAAATTCTAAAATTTTTTTGTATTATTGTAACAGATATTGTAACAGATTTGTCCTCTCTGTTTTATTGTTGATAAAATTAAGGCAAAGCTATAAAATAGTAATGCCGGATTTTTAATAAACCGGATGCTGCCAATTTGGGGGAACTTGAGATTTATAAAGGTTTCAGCGGAGGAAAATCATGAATGATACAAATGCAATAAATGTTATAGAGGTTATAGGTCTTACAAAACATTTAAGCGGAAGAAAAATAATTGATAATATAGACTTGACTGTTAGGGAATAGCCTTTACACTTATAACCTATGGAGTTTCCATGATATCATATGTTTCTTTCGGCATGGTTATGATGTGGTTTTGCCTGCTTATGCCCAATTCATCTTTAGCTGCTTTAAGCGGAGTAGGATTCCTGGTGGTATCCCTGTTTATGGATCAGTTTTTTCCCGAAACTTCGATATACATGATAAGCAATTATTTCAATACATATAAACTTTTAACTTCAGGTATGGCAATGAAGGAAATTGTGACAGGGTTTGGTATAATATCCCTGTATGGTATATTTTCATTTATTATAAGTGCGGCAATCTTTAAAAAAAAGGATTTGATATTTTAGCAAAGGCTAAGCTCTTTGCTTTTTTTATTTGTATTTACGACTAATAATCTCATTGTAATTTACTAAAGTCACATATATTTTAAAAGCATGTACAAATTATATGAAAAACAAAGAAAACAAGCGAAATAAAAGGGTAAATGACGTAAAATGCTTTACATCGCTGTGAAATAAAAATGCTAAATTTGTATAAAAATTACAAGTGATATATAATAAATGAAAAGCAATTTATTAAACGGGCATGCATATACATATTAAAAACGTGCTGTTTTATAATAATTTATCTTATATTTATAACACTTTTCTTTGCAGCTCACATGTTGTTTTACAATTCATATCACGTACCTCAACTTCTAATTAAAATCTGCAAGCTATATTTTATTTTATCTTTGGCATTAACTGTATCAATTTCTGTTTTATCTCTCATGCTGCCTTGTTTAAATTTATCCTGGGGAGGTGTAATTTTAGCCTTAATAAAAATTAAATAAACTGGGGAGGTATTTAAATGACTGAAGTTAAAGCAGTCAATCAAAGTGAGGAAAAGGTCACCTGGTATAGCTGGCTGGTAGCGGCATTATGCATGCTTACTTATGCGGTATCCTTTATTTCCCGTACAGTGTGGACAGTAGCAATTCCGACTGCGGCACCGCAGCTGGGGATTACAATGACACAGGCGGGCGGATTGATGTCAGCATATTATGTCGGATATGTTGCTTCAAATTTTTTCTCGGGATATTTTATTGATAAGTTTGGACCAAGAAAATCATTGTCAGTATCATCACTTTTAACTGCCGTGTTTACTTTCCTTATAATATTTTCGTCAAATTACTGGGTGCTTTTCTTCTTAAGGGTTATGGCAGGCATAGCCAGCGGGCCTTTGTTTGCAGGCGGAGCCAAGATGAATTTAGGCTGGTTTACCGACAGGAGAAGAGCCGTTGCCATGGGATTTATCATGACAGGGCCTACCTTTGGAACATTTATATCCGGCGTAGCTTTTACGCCCATAATCAATACCTTTGGCTGGAGGCCGGCATTTACCTGGGCAGCAGTAGCAGCCTTGGTTGTTGCGGTTGTATTCCAGATCTTCGCTAAGGAAAGAGGGGCAGCCCTTGCCCAGAGCGGTAAAAAGGAAAAAACTGCTGAAGAGAAAGCTGCGGATATGAAAGGTGCATTAAAAATACTCTTATCAAAGGAATTTGTCTTAGGAACAATAGTGCAGTTTTTGTCCGTTGGTGCAAATCAGGGATTTAATACCTTTACAATGCCATTTTTTATGAATGTTCATGGGTTTACATTACCTGTTGCAGGCGCTATTTTTGCTGCTGCCAATGGAGTCAGGCTGTTCACACCTACAATAGGCGGACTTATAACCGATATGTTAAAATCACGCCGCAATCTGGCGATGATGAGCTATGGTTTAACGGCAGTAACTACAGCAATGCTGGTTATGACAAAGAACGTTTCTTTCCTGTGGGGAATCATGCTGATCCGTGGTTTGGTGGCAGCCTTCGGCAACAACAATAACGTAATGCAGACCGAAAGGGCGAAGGGACCCTATGCAGGAACGGCCATGGGTATATATAATGCTTTGTGCCAATTGGGTTCAGTAGTTTATCCGCTGCTTATAGGATTCATATTGGATGCAACGGCAAGTTATACCATAGTTATTATGGTGGTGGCTCTAAGCTTTGTAATTCAGGTTTTATGCATGCTCCCGATGAAGGAAACAATGCAAAAGACAGAGGCAAAAACAGCATAAAGATTTCAAAATATATTACTGCCCCGGCCCTTTATTTGGACAACTTATATGGCGTAGGAGCAAGTAATTATATATAACAATCCAACCAATTTTAAAGGAGGAATATATTTATGGTGGATTTAAAAGCTTTAACAGCATCTGTGGGAGAACTGGATGAAGAAAAAGTCCTTGAAGTATTAGGCAGCTTCGTGGCAACAAATCCTTCGGAAGAAGACGCACAGCAGGTTGTGGCAGCTTGCCAGAGCGGCATGGCAATCGTCGGTGACCTTTATGAGAAAGGCGAGTATTTCGTGGGAGACTTAATATTTGCAGGAGAGCTTCTTACAAACGCAATCAATACCTTGAAACCGGTATTGGGAAGTGCAAACACCGCAAGCGCAGGTTCAATTGTCTTAGGAACAGTTGCCGGAGACTTGCATGACATCGGAAAGAACATATTCAAGAGCATGTGTGAAGCTGCAGGTTTTACAGTTTACGATTTAGGAATTGACCAGCCGGCTGGAGCATTCATCGACAAGGTTAAAGAGGTTAAACCAAACATTATAGGCATGAGCGGAGTATTGACCCTTGCACTGGAAGCAATGAAAGATACCGTTGATGCTATTAAAGAAGCAGGATTAAGGGACAGCGTAAAAATCATAATAGGCGGAAATCCCGTAACGAAGGAAGCTTGCGCTCAGATAGGCGCAGATGCTTTCACGACTAACGCAGCAGAAGGCGTTAAAATATGTCAGGGGTGGGTGAAATAAATGAGTGATAACACTTTGAAGAACGAAAGAGATCAACTTTTTACGGACCTGATGAAGGGCATAAAGCCAAAGAGAGTGCCTGTAACTGCCGGTATAAGCATAGAAGCAGCACTGGAAAAGGTAGGATATTCCGTTAAGCGTGACCAATACAGCCCCCAAAAATGCTATGAGGCTGCGGAGGAGATGGCACGCCGTTTTGACACAGATACTCTTCCGACTGTACCAAGTACTCAAGCCGCTGTGTTTCGTTATATAGATCAGAAATTCATGCAGCCGGGAGCAGACGGATTCTTCCAGCATCCGAACATCGCTCCATTAGAGACGGAAGAATATCCTGAATTCAGTAAAGACCCCTTTGAATTTATAGTTAATAAGATTCAACCCAGGGTATTTGGAATTCTGCAGGAAGAGCCGGTTCTCGGACACCTGAAGATAAAGATAGCCCGTGATGTAGTGGCATCAAAATTTGCAGGTATGGGTGTAAAGCTGGCCGAACAATATCAGCGCTCAACTGCTCAAACCACCTGCAATCTCCTCTGGGCTCCCTTTGATTTTATTGCTGACTATATCCGCAGTTTCTCGACGATTATGATCGATGTTAAGAGAAATCCCCAGTGGGTATTAGATGCTTGTGAAGCAGTGCTTCAATATGAAATAGAGCAGATTAAAATTACTCCAAAAAGAGGTGCAATACCGACAATAAGCTATCCATTGCATATGGCTCCATTTATGAAGACAAAAGATGTTGAAAAATTCTGGTGGCCCACCTTTAAGAAATTGATGATCGCCACTCAGGAAGCCGGCTTCATACCTGCAATTCATTATGAGCAAAACTGGGATCCGCATCTTGACCTTATAAATGATATACCTACTCCGGCTATAATTACCTTCGAAGCTTCAGATCAAAAATTAGTCGCTCAAAAGGTTTCAACAAATTTTGTATGGAGGAGCATGTACCCGGCTGTATTATTGAAGACAGGAACAAAGCAGCAGTGCATTGACGAAGCAAAGAGAACTTTAGATAATGTAGCCGGCGGCGGTAATTACATCTTCAGTACAAACAAAGGAGCAATCAGAGGCAGTGACGTCAAGGATGAAAACCTGCAGGCAGTCATTGAGTTTGTAAAAGAATACGGCAAATATTAATGCTGAAAGTCTATAAAATAATAAATGAAAGAAGGGAAGAAATCAATGGAAAAAAAATATGGTTCAGTTCTTTCCAGAGAAGAATTAATTGAAAAATATAATCTGTCTGAAGATGACCAGGTATATCTTCTGGATATATTCGTGGATATAGAAAAGGAAATATTCAGATTCTTATCCTATCACCTTTAAAATTAATTTTTTAAATAAGTCACGAAATTTACAAAAATTATACCCCTGTGTTAAGGGGTATAATTTTTTGTTTTATGGTCAGAATTATTTTGTTTTAATGTAACCATAAGATTATTGCAAGTGATAAATATTACAAACACCCTGCTGAATTTTTGTATAATGTACAAAAGAAAAACAACGCATAAGTAGTATAATTGTTAATAATAAACTATTAAGGTGGAAAATTATGGAGGGATTTTATGCCGAAACAATATGAATTTGAGTTAGGAAAAGCTGCAGATATACTAACGCGCGACATGCTCAGGATAATGCCGGGTGAGACAGTGGTTATAACTGCAGATACGGAATCAAATGAAAGCGTGGTTAATACCACAGCTCAGAGCGCTTACAGCCTTGGAGCAAAGCCAATGGTAATATGGCTTGCAACTCCTGACGGTGTAGGAAAAGCAGCTGATCCAAAGCTGCCCGTCGAAGCCTTGGGAGCCGTTCTTACAAAAGCAGATGTATGGATAGAATATAATAATAAATGGCTTTTATATTCCACCCCTTTTGAAGTTGCTGTTGAAAATAACAAGAAGATGAGATATATAAACCTTGTGGGAATGAACCCGAGCATGCTTGTAAGGACCATAGGCAGGGTAGATATTAAATTGCTTTCACAATTGCTGCAAAGGATTGCCGAAATGAACAGAAAAGCAAAAACCATACATGTGACAACTCTGTCGGGTACTGATATTAAGTTTGAGACTGACCCTGACCATGTGGTATCCTGCGATGCAGGAGAGGCTTATGAACCGGGCGGTATATACATGCTGCCGGGGCAGATAAATGTGGTTCCCAAATTCGGAAGCATTAATGGCGTCATAGCTTTTGACGGCTCTCTGGTTCCTCCTTGCGACCTTTTAGATGAGCCTGTAAAAATTGAAATAGCAGATGGAATAATTAAGGATATAAAAGGCGGAAAACAGTCGGTAGAGTTTAGAAAATGGCTGGAAAGCTTTAAAGACGAGAACATGTTCAAAGTAGCCCATATGGCTTATGGGCTAAATCCCGGAGCCAGGCTGACGGGGGATATTGTGGAAGACGAGAGAGTGTGGGGGTGTACCGAATGGGGAATAGGCTATGTAAGCCCCATTGATGCAGCCCCCGGAATAGACGCCAAATCCCATTGCGACGGTATTTGCTTAAATTCCACCGTATGGCTGGATGATGAAATTTTATTAAGAAACGGCGAGATTGTTCATCCGGCCTTAAAAGAAATATCGGATAAGTTATTATCAAGTTAACAAATAAGGGGACTATTAGTTTCGAACGCTCCATTTGCTATGTTCGAGTTCTGCAAGTTCTAAGGTTCCCTGCCTTGAAAATGCAAGAATTTTGATAACTCGCTCTCGCTCAAACAATCAAAAATTCTAAGCATTTTCGGTGGCAGCGTCACCAAGAACTTGTTCAGAACTCTCACAATGCTCATTACGCTGTTCAAAACTAATAGTCCATTTTTGACATTTTTAATAGGAGGATATATAGATGAATTTAGAAAGTATAATAGACGGTTATAAAGATGAAATAGTTAAGTCTACCCGGGAGCTTATTAAAATACGGAGCGTTCGGGGCAACCCGGAGCCGGGAATGCCATATGGGCAAGGCCCATATGAGGCTTTAACTTATGTTCTTGATTTAAGCAGGAATATGGGGTTTAAAGTAAAAAATGTGGATGGCCATGCCGGCCATGCTGAGTTTGGTGAAGGCAGCGGCATTGCAGGCATACTGGTCCATGTGGATACCGTTCCTGAAGGGGGAGGATGGACTTTTCCGCCCTTTGAAGGAATAGTTCATGACGGAAAGCTCTACGGAAGGGGTGCGCTGGATGATAAGGGTCCGGCAATAGCCGCACTCTATGGTATAAAGGCTTTAATGGAATGTGGTGTAAAACCCTGTAAAAAGATAAGAATTGTATTTGGAACTGATGAAGAAACAGGCTGCTCAGGCATTCAATATTATTTATCAAATGAGAAGGCGTTTGATATAGGATTCACGCCAGATGCTAATTTTCCCGTCATTAACGGGGAAAAGGGAATCCTGGCTCTTAAGCTTTATAAGAAATTTGATAATACAAGGGATTCCGGCATAAGGCTCAAACATATGAAGGGCGGAAGCGCACCTAACGTAGTGCCTGACTGCTGCACGGCCATATTTGAAGTCCAAGAGGATAAAAAAGCATATGTAAGGGGTTCTGTTTATAAATTTAATGAAAAATACGGGTATGATTTGAAAATTGAAACCATGGACGATGATATGGTTTTATATTCTAAGGGCAAGACGGCACATGCCAGCACTCCTGAAAAAGGACTGAATGCAATTTCCGTAATGATGCTTTTTATATACGGACTGGGCATGCAGGAAGACAGCATATATGATTTTATCAGAGTATATAAAGAAAAGATAGGTATGGAATATAACGGCAGGTCCATAGGCTGCGGATTTTATGACGAATTATCCGGCAAACTGACGCTCAATGCCGGTATGATAGACTTAAACAGCCATGGAGTAACGCTAACATTGGATATCAGGTATCCCGTAACATATAAGAGTTCCACCGTTTGCGAAGGAATTTATAATGGACTTAATGGGACTGGCATTGATGTGGAAGTTACTGATGATGATAATCCAATATATATTCCCGAAGATCATTTTCTTATACAAAAGCTTATGAAGGTATATAAAGGCCAGACGGCAGGCGATAAAAGCAGGCCCATAGTAATCGGAGGAGGAACATATGCACGTTCAATGAAAAATACTGCAGCTTTTGGGCCGGTATTCCCCGGCGAAGAAGAACTGGCTCATCAAAAAGATGAATATATCACTGTTGAAAATTTGATTAAATTAACAAAAATATATTCCAAGGCCATATATGAGCTGTCAAAATAAATATACAACATAATAAATAAGGATATTCGCCGGCATAAATATACAAAAATATTTGTATATTTATGCCGGTGTTTTATTATAAAAGTTCGTGGGTTATATTCCCAACAGGGTGTAATTGTTCATAAAGACTTGAAAAAAGCATTTAAATTTATATTTTTTACAAAAAACAACTGTTAATTTTATAAAAATAATAAATGTAAATATTTATATTTATGCTAAAATTATACCAATATACGGATTGCCTGCAAGAAAAAAATAGAAGGAGGTAAAACCATGAAAAAATGTGTCAGTTTAGCTTTAACGGCAGTACTTTTGGCGATTGTTTTTACGGGATGCGGAGGAGGCAGCAGCACACCCAACGGGGAAAAAAAACCTAAAATAGCTTATTATTCTTATTACTCAGAGCCATATGTAGATTTTGACCCGAGGGTTGAATACTCTAACGGAATTATTGTATTGCATAATGTTTATGAAACCTTGACCAGATATAATATTGATACTCAAAAGGTAGAGCCCCTCCTTGCCGAAAGTTGGGACAAGAACAGCGACGGTACGGTATGGACGTTTAATATAAGAAAAGATGTCAAATTTCATGACGGGGCGGTACTGAATGCCGATGCGGTAAAGAAATCAATAGATAAGACCATAAGCATGAAGATGGGTGCCGCATACATTTGGGACTGCGTTGAAGAAATCAAAGCTGTGGATGAAAATACCGTAGAATTCAAGCTTAAATATGCAGCACCATTAGACTATATCGCCAGCGCAGGGTATGCGGCATTTATAATATCGCCAAATGCCGTGGATAATGACAGCGCATGGTTTAATGAAGGCAATGAAGCAGGAACAGGCCCATATAAAGTACAACAGGTTACAAAGGGCGAGGAAGTTATACTTGCCAAGTTTGACGATTACTGGAAAGGATGGAAAGATAACCAGTATGACAGCATAATCATCAAAAAGAGTTCTGAAAGCTCGTCAAGAAGACAGCTGGTTGAAAAGGGAGATGCTCAGATAACCCAGGGGTTATCCGTAACTGACATAAAAGCATTAAGGGATACCGACGGGGTAGAAGTAATTGAAGGGGCAAGCTGGAAAAACGCAGCAGTCTATATTAATACTCAGAAAAAGCCTTTGGATAACGCTGATTTCAGAAGGGCATTAAATTATGCCTTCCCCTATGACGAAACAATAAATGATATAAAAGACGGTATGGCTTTAAGGTCATACGGATTAATACCTCAGGGGCTGTGGGGCCATGATGAAAATCTCGAAAAATATGAGTTTGATATGGGCAAAGCCCAGGAATATCTTGAAAAGTCCGGAGTGGATGTAAACGGGTTGAAACTTGAAATGACCTTTACCACAGGAAATGAAGCCTACAGGAATATGGCACAGGTTTTCCAGGTAAATCTTAAAAAACTCGGAATAGATTTGCAGATACATGAGATGAACTGGGATAACGTCTGGGAAAAATCAAAAAGTACCAATCCAAACGACAGGCAGGATTTGCTGGTTATGTTCTGGTGGCCTGATTATGCAAGCCCCATGAGCTGGTTTTACAGCCTGGTCCATTCAGAAGAGAATATATCCTTTAACCTGTCATATATAGCGGATAAAAACTTGGACGCAATGATTGAAGAGGCTGACAAAACAAGTGCTACAAGCATAGACGATGCATCAAAGATACTTTCCGATGTGCAGAAGGAATTGCTGGACAAGGCATACTTTATATTTGCCTTTGATGATAAATCTGTTTGGGCTGTAAACAGTCATTTTAAAGGATTTAAACCAAATCCGGCATATGAGGGCGTTGTGTTCTTCTATGACACCTATCAGGAATAAATAAAAATCTGAAAAAAGTTCAGGAGGACGCTATGCTATCTTATATTTTAAAAAGATTGATGTTGGGAATGGTAGTGCTGCTGGGCGTTATAACGATAACCTTCACAATAGCCAGGGTCATTCCCTCCGACCCTGCTGCCAAATGGGCAGGTCCCAGGGCCACACAAGAGCAGATTGCAAAGGCAAAGGCAGATTTAGGCCTGGATAAGCCCTTGATAATACAGTTTGGAAAATACCTGCAAAACTGTATAAAAGGCGATTTGGGCTATTCTCTGCGCACTCATCAGCCTGTGGCAAAAGAGCTTAAGGCATTTATACCTGCCACTTTAGAACTGGTGCTAATTGCCTTTTTGTTTGCTGTTATCATAGGAATTCCTCTAGGCATATATTCTGCACATATGAAAGATAAAGCCTTGGATCATGTAAGCAGGCTGTTTTCCATCGGCTCCGTTTCGCTTCCTACATTCTGGGTGGCCTTATTCCTCCAGTTGATTTTCTATAATAAGCTGGGGATACTGCCTCTTGGAGGACAGCTGAGCACAGATATGAAAATATTATATGAAATTCCCAGAGTAACGAGGATGCTGCTTATAGACTGTATTATAACGGGAAACTGGTCATTATTTTTAGACGCGGCAGGGCACTACGTACTGCCCTGCCTTACTATTTCCCTTTACCCTATCGGCCTGGTTGCCAGAATGACCAGGTCTGCACTTTTAGAAGTGCTCAATGAAGATTATATAACAGCAGCCAGATCATACGGAATAAAGGAAAACATGATTTTGTGGATATATGCCTTGAAGAATACCCTGGGACCTACCGCCATAGTGCTTACTCTTTCCCTGGGATATACTCTTGTAAACACTTTTCTGGTGGAAACAATATTCAGCTGGCCGGGTTTAGGAAGCTATGTATCTACTGCGGTAACTACACTGGATTATCCTGCCATAATCGGCGTCACCATATTTTCCGCTGCCTGCTATGTAATACTTAACCTGCTGGCCGATATTATGATAGCTCTTGACCCAAGGGTCAGATATTAGGAGGTGCCGATATGCCTGCTATCGTTAATAATTTTGCTGAAATCCTGAAGCCCAGGCTGAAGGAAATGAAGGTATCATTTTATTTACTGAAAAAAAATAAGCTCACCATGATAGCTTTCTATATAATAGTATTGCTTTTTGTACTGGCAATTGCCGCACCCTATATTATCCCTCACCCTACCCATATAAATCAGGAGGTAAACCCTTCAAACAAGCTTCAGCCTCCCAGCTTTCAATTTTTATTTGGTACAGATGAAATAGGAAGGGATATTTTCAGCAGGGTAATATATGGTACGAGGATATCACTTACTACTGCCGTACTGGCAGTCGGTCTTGCCCTTTTAATAGGTGTGCCTTTGGGGGCCGTTGCAGGCTCAGTCGGAGGATGGATTGATGAGGTGATAATGAGAATTACGGATATATTCTTAAGCTTTCCTCCTCTCCTTCTGGCTATAGCCATTGTTTCCATAGTAGGACCAAGCCTGAATAATGCTATAGTTGCAATTGCCCTTTCCTGGTGGCCGTGGTATACAAGGCTGGTAAGAGGACAGGCCGTATCGTTAAAGGAAAGAAAATTTGTACAGGCTGCTGAGGCAATAGGGACATCTAAATTAAGGATAATTTTCAGCCATATTGTTCCAAATACAATATCGCCGGTCATCGTACAGGCATCCATGGATATGGGCGGAGTAATCCTTACAATATCCTCCTTGAGTTTTTTGGGACTGGGTGCTCAAGCTCCTACACCCGAATGGGGTCTTATGATAAGCACAAGCCGGAACTACTTTCTTAATGCCTGGTGGTACAGCATATTCCCTGGCATGGCCATATTTATTACCGTACTTGCTTTTAATCTTCTAGGCGACGGCTTCAGGGAGATTTTAGATCCCAAGACCAGGAAAAATTAGGGGGGAGAATAGTTGGGCGCTTATTTTGAAATAAAAAAGCTGAAGGTATTATACAGGACCTTTGAAAAAGAACACACTGTACTTGATATAGAAAATATATGCATTGATAAAGGCAAAACATACGGTATTGTAGGCGAAAGCGGGGCAGGAAAGACTATACTGGCCCTTACAATACTTGGCTTGCTTCAATGTCCTCCCGGAAAGATCGAGAGCGGCGAAGTTTTCTTCGATGGGGAAAATCTGCTTAAGAAAAAGTATGGGGAAATGGCTGCTAACTACAGGGGGAAAAGGATAGCCATGATTTTTCAGGACCCTATGTCTACCTTAAATCCTGTTTTTACAATAGGATATCAGATGATACAGACAGTAAAGCAAAACCAGAGATTGGGAGAATCAAAAGCACGGGAAAAAGTATTGGAGATTATTGAAACCGTCAAGCTCCCCGATGCAGAAGATATCATAAATAAATATCCCCACCAGCTTAGCGGGGGGCAGAGGCAGAGGATAATAATAGCCATGGCTCTTCTTTGCGGAGCGGAATTTTTAATAGCCGACGAGCCTACAAGGAATCTTGATGTCACAATACAGGCCAGTATATTGATGCTTTTAAAAGAATTGCAGGAGAAGTTGAAGGTTACAGTCCTTTTTATAGCAAACAATTTAAGCCTGGTGTCGGCTTTTTGTGATGAAATAGGTATTCTTCACAATGGGAAAATAGTGGAACAGGGTTTTGCCGGCGATATACTTAAAGCTCCAAGCCATGAATATACCAAAACCCTCATAGCCTCGGTTACAAAGGGAAGCAGTTTGGCAAACCGGGCCTTTGAAAATAAAGATGTCCTTTTGGAGGTAAAAAGTTTAAAGAAGTATTTTCCTGTCAAAAGGAAATCAAAAAAAGGAGAAAAGTTATTTGTCAAAGCGGTTGATGATATAGATTTAAAGATATTTAAAGGTGAGGTAGTAGGTATTGTCGGGGAGTCGGGCTGCGGAAAGTCCACTCTTGTAAATACCATATTGAACCTGTATGAACCTACGTCGGGAGATGTGATATTTGACGGCAAGAATATATTCAAGCTGGACAAAAGGGAGCTTAAGAAGACGAGAAAGGATATACAGATAGTATTTCAGGATCCATACTGGTCCTTAAATCCCAGGTGGCTTGTTAAGGATATAATTTCCGAGCCTGTAAAAGTACATGAAAGGCTCAACGGTAAAGGTTTGCTCAAAAGAGTTGAGGAGCTTTTGGAACTGGTAGGGCTTTCAAAAGACAGCGCTTTTAAATATCCCCATGAATTCAGCGGCGGCCAGAGGCAGAGGATAGCAATAGCAAGAGCCCTTGCGGTAAACCCAAGGCTTGTGGTGCTTGACGAACCTACCTCATCAATCGACATAGTGTCCCAATCACAGATACTGGAGCTTTTGCAGGATTTGAGGAGAAGGCTGGGGCTTACAAATATATTGATATCCCATGATTTAAGCGTCGTAAATTATATGGCCGATAAAATAATTATAATGTACCTTGGAAAGATAGTAGAATACGGAGATGCCGGGGAGGTATTTAAAAACCCGCTGCATCCATATACAAAGGCCTTGTTTAACTCCATACCCACATTGAGCAGCAATGGAATGAACTCACTAGTCACACTGGAGGGGAATGTACCCAGTGCGATAAATCCTCCGCCGGGCTGCAGATTTCATACCAGGTGCAGCCGGGCTATGGAAAAGTGCAGCAGGGAAGAGCCCTGTATAACAAATCAGGGCAAAAATCACAGCCTGTCATGTTTTTTATATGAATGAGGAGGATGATTATATTGCTTTTAAAAGAAGTAATGGAACTTTTTGATATACTGGACAGCCCTTCTGTCAACGGCAAGGATATAGTCATGCTGTTCAAAGGGTTTAAGGATATCGAGGTGTCTGCAGAAACTGTCCGGGGAGAAAAAGGGGTTACGGATTTTGTCAAAATACTGGTGCCCGGTAAAAGCGGAAAGGCTTCGGGAGGGGCGAGTCCCACCATAGGAATACTGGGGACATTGGGCGGGCTGGGAGCCAGGCCTGTAATTACAGGATTTGTTTCCGACGGCGACGGAGCTTTGGCGGCCCTGGCTGCAGGTTTAAAGATTGCCAGGATGCATGACCGGGGGGACATACTTTTGGGTGATGTCATTATTTCCACTCACATATGCCCCGATGCACCCACGGAGGACCACTTCCCTGTTGCCTTCATGGACTCTCCCGTATCGGATATGACTATAAATAAGCATACCGTATATGAGGAGATGGATGCCATTTTGTCGCTGGATACAACAAAAGGCAATAGGATGGTTAACAGTAAGGGCTTTGCCATATCAAACACCGTAAAGGAAGGTTATATTTTAAAGACGCATGACAACTTGCTTAAGGCAATGGAAAGAGTTACGGGGAAAAGTCCAGTTTTGTTCCCGCTAGCCCTTCAGGATATCACTCCATTCGGCAACGGATTGTCACATATAAACTGCATTCTCCAGCCGGCGGTGAGTACCCATGCTCCGGTTGTGGGAGTGGCAATTACTTCGGAAGCGGTTGTAGCAGGATGTGCTACAGGAGCCAGCCATTTTACCGACATAGAACTGGCGGCAAGATTTTGTGTGGAAGTTGCCAAAGATTATGTAAAAGGAAGCTTAAGCTTCTATGATGAAGATGAATACAAACTTTTACGGTCTCTCTACGGAGATATGAAAAGATTCAAAACCTTTGGCATCCTTCCCGGGGAGAAGAAAAAGATTGGAGTTCTAAGAATTGCCCATTCCGGCGTCGAAGGCGCCATGGAAGAAATTGAAAACTTTCTGGGACCCGGATTCGAAGTAATTGAAAAGGGTGCTATGGACCCATATTCCTACGAGGATATAGTCAAAAACTTCACTTCCGTTACCGGCGGCAAAGTTCTGACATCGGAGCTTAGGACCGGTGAAACGGTGATTATGGATGAAAACGAAGTCTACATTGAGATGCAGAAAACTTTAAACAAATTTGAGGAGGAAGGCATAAAGACCGTAATACTGTTTTGTACCGGCTTTTTTACAGGTTTAGAGTTCGGCGGGATGCTGGTGGAGCCGGGAAAACTTGTAAAATCTTGCCTGACAGGCCTTAAAATAAAAAATATAGGAATAATAGTTCCCGAGAAGGAACAGATATTTGGAAGCTTTATGGATTATGAAGAATTTATACCCATAGTAGAAGCAGCCTCTCCATATAGAGGCAAAGAAGATATTGAAAAAGCAGCAAAAAAACTGGGTCATTTGGAAGAAGTATCCCTTATAGTACTGGATTGCATGGGCTTTGATATGGAAATGAGAGAAATGGTCCTGCAAAAAAGCAATAAACCGGTTATACTGCCCAGGATGCTGTGCGCCAGCCTATTGAAGGAAATATTTTGACAGGAGGACTAATAAATGATAAAACTTGCCAGAAAAGATCTTTATGATATATTATACGGCTGTACCATTCTCGGTACGGGAGGAGGGGGCAGCCTTGAAAAGGGCCTTCAGAGCGTCTATTCTGCTTTTGATTCCGGAAAGGAATTTATACTCGTCGATTTTGACGAGCTTGACGATAATGATCTCGTTGCTACTCCCTATTCATGCGGTGCTATTTCTCCGGAGAGCCGGGAAGAAAGGGAGAAGTATGCAAGACTGCCTTTGCTTGATGAGTCTCCTCATGCCAAGGCCTTAAAAGAAATGGAAAAACATGCGGGAAGGAAAATAAAGGCCGTAATATCCACCGAATTAGGAGGCGGCAATACTGCCGCTGCTTTTCTGGCAGCAGCAGTGTCGGGGAAATATATAGTAGACGGTGATCCGGCAGGTAGATCGGTTCCTGAACTGCAGCACAGCACCTATTACCTTAATAATATACCTATTCAACCTATCTCCCTTGTAAATATTTTTGGGGAATCTGCAATTATAACTAACGTAGTAGACGATATAAGGGCGGAGGAATTGGTAAGGGCTCTTGCGGTAGCAAGTAAGAATACAATCGCAGTTGTTGATCATTTAAATACCGTTGCCGTACTTAAAAATACGGTTATAAGAGGAGCCATATCCTATGCCTGGGAAATAGGCCGGGCATTTAATGCCGCAAAGGAAGCAGAGGGTGATGTGGCAGAGGCCGTAGTTAAAAGCGGCAGGGGCGTTAAACTCTTTAAAGGGAGTGTTAAATCCAACAGGTGGGGTACGGAAAAGGGATTTACGGTAGGTGAAGTTGAAATAACCGGAAGGGAAGAATATGCCGGTCAGGAATATAAAATCTGGTATAAAAATGAGAATTTAATAGCATGGAGAGACGGCGTTTTTGATGCGACGGCCCCTGACCTCATATGCGCAATGGATACGGATAAGAAAGAACCCATACTTAATCCCTATTTTGAAACGGATATGAATGTAGTTATTTATGCCCTCCCTGCCCCTAAGGAGTGGACAACGGAAAGAGGGCTGGAAACTTTTGGACCCAGAAGCTTTGGGTATAACACTGACTGGAAACCGGTAGTATAAATTTAATATGGGCTGCTGAATTTTGAGCAACGGCAATGAGCGTTGTTCAAAATTCAGCAGCCCTTTTTGTATTGTTTATTTCCATATATAAGCCCTTTTTCTTGCATGCAGGGTTATTTGCTGATAAAATTGTTTTAACAAAGCGCAGTAAGAAACTGTCTTTAATTTCTAAAAGCCATATCTGAAAGGGAGAAAGAGATGTTTATCACTGTGGAAGATGCCATTAAGCTCCCGTCTTTTGGAACTGCGAGGGTTGTCGCGGGAGAAAAAGGGTTAAGGAGGAGAATATTAAGGGTAAGTGTGGCGGAGTGCCCGGAATTTCCCCTCGATGTCGATATTACAGGCAAAGATAATTTGCTTTTTATTGACGGTGAATTTCTGATTACCAGCTTTTATGCAATAAAAGATGAGCCTGAATTATTGCTGCAAACCATTAAGCTTTATAATAAATATAATTCAAGCGGCATTTGCATAATAGAAAGATATTACAAGCACATCCCTAAAATGGTATTGGATTATGCAAATAAACATGATTATCCCATAATATCCGTAAGCAGAACCACGGCATATGCCGATATAATAAGCGATATTACGAAAGCCATATATACCCAGTATAACCAGCAGGCTGCATGTGATGTTTTCGACCAGATATTATCAGCAAATCAAAGCAGAGAAAAAATCAAAAAACTTGCATATACGCTGAATGCAAATTTTAAAAACAATATAGTTGTATTTTGTATAGTATGTCAAAATGCCGATAACGGCATATTAAGCAAGCTTAACGTTACTCCCGGTTTATCCTGCTTTAACTATTACCATAAAATAATAATTATTGCATCTTCTAATAAGGTTTTGAAGGAAAGTGAAGTTGATAATATCAAATCAGCAATAATGGAAGTCCTGGACTTGTACAAGATATCATATCATATCGGTATAAGCGGCATTTACAATGAGCTTTATTGTTTGAAAGAAGCCATAGAAAATGCTATGATAGCATATGAAATATGTGAAGTTATGGACAAAAGAGCATTATCCTATGATGATATGGGAATATATAAGCTTTTAATGAAGATTCCCAATAGAACTATTTTGGAAGAGTATTACGAAAGCATAGCAGAGCCTGTTCTCAAATATGACAGGTTGAATAAAGGAAATCTTTTTGATACAATGATGTGTTTTGTGAAGAACAGCGGAGATTATAAAAAGACAGCCGATGAACTTTATCAGCATGAAAACACCATAAGGTATAGAATGGGTAAAATAAAAGTTATATTGAACCGGGAAGACAACGACTTGCAGTTTAGCGAGGATATATGCCTGGTTTATAAGCTTCATGAGTATTTGAATAACTTTGAAAAATAGTTTTAATATAAGAAAAATCCGTGTAAGTTAAAATTACACGGATTTTTCTTATCTGTCGGACTTAATTTATGGTTAATTTGAGGGGTATGCTTCTCTTAAAGAGCATTAGCCATTAAGCTGTCATACTGCTCTTTTGTGAGGTCACAGTGATAGAAGAGCTTATAATACCTTGCCGTTTCTTCATATAAATCATATTTTGCTTCTTCCGGATACAAAATCTTTGTCAGCCAGAGCATTCCCATATAGCGGTTTACAGACGGAGGGAAGCCCATCCAGTTATATGGCGTACCGGGAGCCTCGTAATACTTTTTGTTTTTGATGGCAGAAACATCTTGCCATGCTTTGTCATCTGCAACGGTTTTATATGCACTTCCCGGAGCAAATATAATAACATCGGGATTCCAGAGAAGTATTTGCTCCATATCAACGGGATTTCCGCTTCCTTTAGAGGAAGGTTCGTCCACAACGGCAAGGTTGTCACTAATGATATTGATTATCTCTGCATGGAAGGAGCCTTTTGCTATGACATTTAGGCCATTGTCACCCAGACAATATAAGAGCTTGGCTTTTTTGTCCTCGCCGACTTTGTCAATTATAGAGAGAGTATTGTTATATACTTCATCGCAGTATTTTGCCAGAACTTCTGCCTCCTCCTCCATGCCCAAAAGCTTGCCTAACATTCTGTATGCATCCGCCATGGTAGTGGTGGTGGCTTCTATATGTATGGTGGGTATGCCAACCTGATTCATGATGCCGTCCATATCCTCAACGATGGTATCCTTGCTCTCGCCGATATCAATAATTACCTGGGGATCGGCAGCAGCTATGGATTCCATGTTTAAATCCCCTGTGCCGTAAAACTGTCCGAGAACAGGCAGGCTGTAATGTTTTGTATTGATGAATTGCTCGGATTCCGGGGACCACTTGCTGGCAAGTCCTACGAATTTTTCGGGAGCCAGTGCAAAGATGACCATTTGAGCCATGGCACCTGATGGTGCAATTCTTGTTATGTTTGCAGGAACTTCCACCTTGCGGCCGGCTGAATCTGTGAAGGTAACCTTTGCATTTTCATCTGCCGGAGTGCCTGTAGCGGAAGGCGTTGGAGCCTGGGTAGGCGCAGGGGTGACTGTTGCAGTCTTATTGCCGCAGGCAGCCAGTAAAGAAACAAACATACATAAGACTAACAGTGATGCTAAAAATTTTTTTCTCATTTAAACTCCTCCTCGTATTGACTTTTTAGTCAATTTATTTTTTCAGCCAATAGCTGAAAATTGTCCGGATATCTTTTTCGGGACACAAAATCTGATATTTTCAGGAACAACATGCTTAATTTCCACATTCACGCCATAAAGTTCATATATAAGCTCTTCGTTAATGATTTCATCGGGATTTCCGAAGGCCAGCACCTCTCCATTTAAAAGTGCCAGTACCTTATCGGAAAACATCAGGGTCTGGTCCGGGTTATGAGTGGACTGTATTATAGTATAGCCTTTTGCTGCCAATGCTTTTACCTGGTCAAGGACCCTCAGCTGATTTCCATAATCCAAGTTGGAAGTGGGTTCGTCCATGATAAGTATTTTTGCTTGCTGGACAAGGGCTCTTGCAATTAAAGCCAGCTGACGTTCTCCGCCGCTTATATGAGCAAACCCCCTGTTCTTCAAATGTAAAATACCAAGCCTTTCTAAAGAAGCTTCGGCAAGCTCATGCTGCCTCCTTCCCGGAGTGGATATGACTGAAAATTGTGATGCCGTACCCATGAGCACCATATCAAAAACCGAAAAATTGAAGCTGGGATGATTGGATTGGGGAATATAAGCAACAATTGCCGCCATTTCCTTTATACCAAGATGTCTTATATCCTTGCCTTCTATGGTTATGCATCCTTCATAGTTATTCAAAAGATTGGTTATGCAGCGGAACATTGTGCTTTTCCCGACACCGTTAGGCCCCAGTACGGATAAAAGCTCATTGTGTTTTGCGCTAAAGGTTATACTTTTAAGGACCTGCTTTTTATCAAATGCGAAGCTTAAGTTTTCAACACTTATGCTCAATATTTCACTTCCTCCCTGGTGATGAGATAGATAAAAAAGGGAGCGCCAATAAAGGCTGTAAGAATTCCTAAAGGGATTTCTGTTATAAGAAGATTTCTCGAAACATTGTCTACAATCAGCAAAAATATGGCACCTGTAAGCATGGTAGCAGGCAAAAGATACTTGTAATTATTTCCTATGAGCCACCTTGAAAGGTGGGGTATCACAAGGCCAACCCATCCTATCATCCCGCTTACGGACACGCTGGTTGCAGTAATTAAAGTAGAGCTTATTATGACCAAGAGGCGGACAGCTTTTGCATTTACGCCCATGGTGCGGGCTTCATCATCGCCCATCGTAAGGACGTTTATCTGCCAGCGGAGAAGATATAGGATACTCATACCGAGAGACATAGGAAGCAATGCGAATTTTATATCCTTGATGTTTGCGCCGGATAGGCTGCCCATAAGCCAAAAGGTTATGGCCGGCAGCTGGTCTGTAGGGTCTGCCACCAATTTTATAAAGGAAGTGCCTGCTGAAAAAAGAGAACTTACCATTACCCCTGACAATATAAGCCCTAAAACTTTGCTGCCCTTTGCGCGGCTGGCCATAAAATAAACAAGTGCCACTGTCAGCAGGCTGAAGAAAAAAGCGCTTAAGGTGGTTAAACTGCTGCCCAATCCGTTAAATATGGCCAGCGCGGCTCCAAAGGCCGCTCCTTGTGAGGCTCCCAGAATGTCGGGACTGGACATGGGATTTTGAAAAATCCCCTGATACGCCGCCCCGGCTGTAGATATACAGCATCCTACGAGGCAGGCAAGAATTACCCTTGGAAGCCTTATGTTAAAAAGTACTGTTTCCATTCTTTCTGTCCAGAAAACTTCAATAGGAGTAATTCGGGATAATAGTATTCCCATCAGCTCTTTTGGAGGTACTGGATACCGGCCTAAATGAAAGGAAAGTATAATAGCTGCTATAAGGATTATAATAAGCGAAAATATAATAGCTAAGCTTTTGTTTGATATTTTGTCCATCATAATTGTTTTCCTCACTCTAAATACAGCAGCAAAATATATGTACATAACCATACAAAACATCATGCTTATCTTTCTTTTTAAATATATTATATGGATGTGATAAAAATGTGTCAATAGATTTATAATGTTTTGTAATGTTATGATAAGTATTTAAATATAAAATATATTTTAATTTAAACAAAAAAATGACGAAACATGATAAAAAATAGGTATTTCTGAATACGGCTTTAATAAATAGTTATACGTTATAATCATATATTATGTTGTGTTAAGTTATGAAATGTGGTAACATAATCACAAGAGAAGGCAAGTTGCCATTTTGATTTAATAAAGGAGCAGCCTATGTTATTTTCCTGGAATGAGGACACCATACGGTGGTACAGAGCAGCAGAAGAATATGCGGGATTTTTTAAAAATGTGGCAGATGCCATAAGGGGCAGGCTAAAAGGTTGCACTACCCTCAGTGATATGGGATGCGGCCTCGGCCTTGTGGACTTGGAGCTTTGCAAATATATAGAAAAAATTACCTGCATTGATACAAACAAAAATGCCATTGGCCAGCTGAACAAAAATATACATGAGAGAAAAATAACTAATATAGCAACTAGAGTTATGGATTGCTTCGATGCTGATGAAAAATGGGATGTTATATATGCAAGCTTTTTCGGCGGAAAAAACCTTGTATCTCTTTTGCCTAAGTGCAAAATGCTTATTGCGGTGGTAAACGGCGAAGGAAACGAGGAACTGTATCCCGTTAAAAAAGTTCATCATCAAAAAACCACCATAAATGAGGTGGAAGAGATGATGAAAAAGAAAGGAATTCAGTACAATCTTACAAAGACAGCCTTTGAATTCGGACAACCTTTTATATCAATGGAGGATGCCAGGAAGTTTGTAATGAACCTTGCTCCTGAGACAAGCCCCGAGATGCTGGAAAGATTTTTGTTTGACCGGCTTATTAAAATCAATAATGAGAAATGTCCTTTATATATGCCGAGGATGAAATCTATTGGCATATTTGAAATCAAGGGAGGGGCTTAAAATAAAATATAAAGATTTCAGGCATATATTTTTAACGGGGGATATTCAAATAGGAAAGACGACGGCAGTTAACAAAAGCCTTGAAATACTGAATATTAAACCATCGGATTTCAGAACTTATTTCGGCCCGGACAGGGCAAAGCCTGACAGGCTTTTATATATGCGTTCTGCATCTGAGCCTGCTGTTTATTGCAGGGAAAATGCAATAGCCAAGTTTGAAGAAGGACATAGGGTGCAGGTATACAGTGAAAGGTTTGACAGCTGATAAGATAGATATGGCTTTATGCCGTGAAAGCATAAAGCCATAAAATAATAGATAATATGAAGTTCTCTCTCTTTGGAGCTGCCGACAGGTATGCTCCCATTTTTTTCGTGCAGTTGGATTGAGGGCGAAATTAACCGAAATTTTTGTTTTTGGATAATTATTGTTGTATAATAGAGGAAACGATTGTATAATAATTTTATACCCCTTCGGGGTATAAAATTATTTAAACAGCTATGTATAGAAAACCTAATAAATTTTTATATTATATGTAGGGAGTGGATTAAAATGGTTGAAATCGTTGTGAGAAAAGATGGAACCGCCAGAACCTTTAGTGTAAAAGAAGGGGATAACCTTTTGCACGTACTTATAAAAGAAGGCGTTGCCATGCTTTCACCCTGCGGCGGAAAAGGGATTTGCGGAAAGTGCAAGGTAATATTTAAAAAGGGGGCAAAAGCGCCTACGGATTCAGATAAAAAGCATCTGTCCGAAGAAGAACTCAATAAGGGTATGAGATTATCCTGCGGCGTAAAAATAACCGAACCTATTGAAGTTGAAATTCCGCTTACTTCCGACGCCATAGAGGTTTTGACAACAGGCGATGATGAAATAGGCGATGTTGATCCCTATGTAGTTAAAACATATCTTGAAATGAGCCTCCCATCCATCGATGATCAGAGAAGTGACTTAAAAAGGCTGCAGGATGCATTGGGCATGGAGGATCTCTATGTAAACAGCGAGCTTTTAAGAGAAATTTCCGCTATAATGAAGGACAGTAATTATAAGGTAACAGCCTGCACATTCAAAGGAAAGCTGATAAGCTTAGAGCCCGGGGACACCTCCAAAATATCCTTTGGTGTGGCAATAGATATAGGTACTACAACAGTTGCGTGCTATCTTGTGGATTTGACATCAGGAAGGGTTGTAGACGTTGTATCGGGGGTTAATGCACAGAGGCCATACGGTGCCGACGTCATATCCAGGATTAATTACACTACTCAGCAGGAAGGTGGCTTAACCACATTAAGGGATGCCATTGTAAATCAGATAGCCGAATTAATAGGTAAATTATCAGCAAAGACCAACATCCCTATGAAACATATATATAATGTAACAATTGTCGGAAACACCACAATGACTCATTTGTTTTTGGGATTGCCATCGACTAATATAGCTGTTGCTCCATACATTCCGGTAGTTACATCCTTGGTTGATATTCCCGGAAAGGAGATGGGCATTCCCATTGCCGGATATATATCAGTACTGCCCGGCGTTGCAAGCTACGTAGGAAGCGATATCACAGCAGGTATATTAGACTGCGAAATGCATAAAAGCGAAACCTATTCGCTGCTTCTTGACTTAGGTACAAACGGAGAGATAGCCGTAGGGAACAAGGACCGCATAGTAGCCTGTGCAACAGCTGCCGGCCCTGCTTTTGAAGGTGCCACAATAAAATGCGGTATAGGCGGTGTTAAAGGTGCCGTATCAAAAGTAGACTTAGATTCAGAGAAGATATACACCACAATCGGAGATGCCAAACCCATCGGAATATGCGGCTCCGGAGTTTTGGATATGGTATCTGAATTTGTAAAGCATGAAATTGTAAACAACATGGGAAGAATGCAGGATCCTGCAACACTGGACTTGACGGAGAATATAAAAAAGAGGATAGTTCCGAGCACTGACGGCGGCAAGGAATTTATAATTGAAGGAAATATAGTATTTACTCAAAAAGACGTAAGAGAAGTTCAGCTGGCAAAAGCAGCCGTAAGCGCCGGTATATTGATCCTTATGAAGGAAGCCGGAATAACACACGACGATATTAAGGACGTATACGTTGCTGGCGGATTCGGTAACTTCATGGATATAAACAGCGCATTGACTATCGGACTTTTACCGAAGGAGTTCACAGGCAAGGTGAAATCCGTAGGAAACTCTGCCGGAACCGGTTCAAAAATGTGCCTGTTGTCCAAAAATGAGATTGATGATATAAATAAAATCTCAACATCGGTAAAATACGTAGAGTTGTCCGGAAGAAGGGATTTTGAAGGCCTCTTCGTTGACCAGATGACATTCGATGAATAAACCATAATATAAAAAAACAGACAGCATTCACTAGATGATGTCTGTTTTTTTATATTCGCTCTGCATGGATGAATATGAAATATTAAAAGATTTTATGAAATTTTTTATACCAGTTGACAAAGTGACTCATGAGTCATATTATATGACTTAAGAGTCACTTTATGTTGGAGGGATAAGTATTGCCGAAAATAACTTTTAACCGTTTGGATGAAGATAAGAAAGAACGAGTGCTGCGCTCAGCTATTGAAGAGTTTCAGGCCCATGGCTTTGAAAGGGCCAAGGTTGAAGAGATTGCACACAAGGCGGGAGTAGCCAAAGGCAGTATCTACCAGTATTTTAACGATAAAAAAGAACTGTTTTTCTATTCCGTCACCTGGACACTGGAATATTTCATGAAAATTATCGACAGGCAGACTCCGCTGAAAGACATGGATGTTTATGATTACTTCCTTTCAGGAAGCCGCGAGCGGTTTGAACTGCTTAAAAGAGAGCCTCTGCTGGTGGAGTATTCCATGGCTGTCGCTTTGGGCAAATACGGCAGTCTGGGGCTGGAAGCCTATAGCGAGTTATACCGGATTGGAGAAGAATATGAGCTCAAGCTTATTGCCAACGGCAAAAAGAAAGGAACAATTCGCAGCGACCTGGACGATAAAATACTTCTGACGTTTTTTCAGGGAGTCACGGAAAAGTTTAATATGGAGATCATGGATAAAGCGAAAAGCTATCGATTTGAACCAACGGAAGAACAGTTCTTAGAAATAGAAAATCTTATGAAAAGTATGGTTTCATTATTAAAACAAGGAATGGGGCGATGAAGTTTGTTTATTATAGTCGAAGATCTAAAAAAGAGCTACAGTGCAGGTGAAAGCACTAATGAAGTTCTAAAAGGAATCAGTCTGACATTGGAAAAGGGTCAGGTAGGAGCAATTCTCGGCCCGTCCGGCTCAGGAAAATCTACCCTGATGAACATAATCGGCGGTGTTGACCGTGCGGACAGCGGCCGCGTTCAGATCGACGGTCTGGAATTAACAGAGCTTAACGACGACAAGCTGACGGATTACCGGCGGAATGAGGTCGGTTTTATCTTCCAGTTTTACAATCTCGTCCCCAATCTCACTGTGGGGGAAAATATCGAGGTAGTATCCAATATAGCTAAAAATCCGCTGGATGTCGATACTGTGCTGAAAGCCGTTGGCCTTGAAATGAAAAAAAGGAGCTTCCCCCGGGAGCTTTCGGGTGGAGAGCAGCAGCGTGTCGCCATTGCCCGTGCTATCGTCAAAAACCCGAAACTGCTTCTGTGCGACGAGCCAACCGGAGCTTTGGATTATGAAACATCCCGCAGCGTACTTGCTCTTTTACAAAAAGTCAACCGGGATTTTGGCACAACCATCCTGATGATTACCCATAATACAGCCATAGGAGATATGGCACATATGGTCTACAAGCTGCGCAGCGGCGAGATCGCAGAAACAATCCTGCATGAGGAAATCCTCGCAGCAGAAAGGATTGAGTGGTAATGGCGCTTTTCAGAAAAGTAATCCGAACTATATTCGAGAACAAAGCCCGCTATATCGGCTCCACGCTTTTGCTTGTCATCAGCAGTATGATGTTTGTTATGCTGAATACGACATCAGCTAATTTAGACCATGCATTTAAACTGTTTTCTGAGAGGAATGCGCTGTCCGATGCGGAATTTTCCATAAACGGTGAAATTGATTCCAGAGACCTGGGTAAACAATTTACAGCTAAGGTGGAGCTGGGCGGTACAGCCGACTGCCAAGTACATCCCGGGCAAACTTTGCGGGTGTTTGCCATGATGAATGAGGTTAATATCCCTGCGGTTCATAAAGGCAATTTACCCGGGGCCTCGGAGATTATGCTTGATCGTCTGTTTGCCGAAACCAACGGTTATGAAATCGGGGATACCATCACGGTGTCGGGCAAGGAATTCACCGTTTCCGGATACAGTTTTCTGCCTAATTATATCTATGTAATCAAGTCAAAGGAAGAGATTATGAACGATCCCAAGATCTTTGGGGTAGGACTGGTCGGTAAAGGGGACTTTGCCGCCTTGCCTGATCAAAATAAGGTGTATGCCATTCGTTTTGACCAACGGGAGAATATCAAATCTCAGGAGGCGGCTGTCAAAAACCAGCTGCGTTCACAAGGTATCAGTATCACCAATTGGCAAAGCACAGAAAAGAAAGTCAACGTCTCTTATGTTCCCATGGAGGTGGGCGTATTGTCCACCATGAGCGCTGCCGTCCCGTCTGCCATGCTGGCGCTCTCCTGTGTTCTGCTCGGGATGATGATGTTCCGCATGATTAAAAGCGAATCTGTCATCATCGGAACATTTTATGCCCAAGGCTACCGCAGGCGTGAATTGCGCAGTCATTATCTGATGTTTCCGCTTCTGGTGTCCGCAATTGGCTCGGTTCTGGGCTCCGCATTAGGCCTGGTGCTATCAGGCAGTGTGTTCAGCTTTATGCTGACGGCCTTTCCCATGCCGGCTTATGAAGTAATTGTCAATCCCTGGCTGCTTGTTTTCTCGGTGCTGCTTCCAATCCTGCTTCTTTGCGGCGTTACCTGGTTGATCACCGGCAGGGTGCTGAAAGCACGTCCGGCTGTCCTTATGAGAGGCGGAGAAGTAAAAAATAAAATTAATTTTATCGAGGGCAGTTTAAAGCTTGACCGGTTTAAATTCCATACCAAGTTCAAAATCAGAGAGCAAGTCCGCAGTTTATCCAGAACCTTCTTCCTGCTATTTGGGATTGTTGTAGCTACCATGCTTATGCTGTATGGGCTGACCATGAAAAGCTCTGTTGACTATATGCTCACCGAGGGAGTCAAGGAATTGTATAACCTGGAGTACGAGTATGTATATACTTCCGAGAAAACCGGAGCACCGCCGGAGGGAACCGAACAGTTCGGCGCGGCCTATGTCAGCCTTCCTGAGGATGAGGACGTCAGCTTTTATGTGACAGGAGTTCTGCCCGGCACCGAGAGGATCAAACTTAAAGACACCAGCGGACAGGCTTTTAAACCCGAACAAACTACGATTACGGCTCCGCTGGCGAAAAAGCTGAAGGTAAATGCTGGCAGCAGCCTGACGGTATTTGATACGGAAGACGGCAAGGAACACACGTTTATAATTGAGAAAATAGCCGACACCTATGCCGGAGATTTCCTGTTCATGCCCCTTGAAAGCTTCAACGCCGAGTTCGGCATGCCGGCCGACACTTATATCGGGATTTGGAGCGACCAGCCGATGACCTTTGCTCAAGGAGAGATTCAAAGTACAAAATCCATTGATGCCATCATAGAAGGCTTTGGTATATTGCTTGATCAAATGGGTCCGATGGTTTACGGACTGATTGGATCCGCCTTTGTTCTCGGCCTGATTATCATCTATATCGTCACCGGTATCGTGGTTGACGAAAGTCGAAGCAGCATTTCATTAATGAAAGTTTTTGGCTACAGAAAAAAGGAAGTGCGGAAGTTGATTTTGGGCAGCAATACCTTGATTGTTGTCATAGGTTATTTGCTCGGGATCCCCGCTTTACTGGGAACCGTGGGGGTGTTTTATGAATCTTTGACCGAGAGCCTGCAGCTCGTCCTGCCGGTTAAGCTGAGCATCAGTTATATACTCCTGGGATTTGGTGTGGTGCTGGCTACCTATGAATTTGCCAAGCTGATGTGCCGTAAAAAAGTGGCCCGTGTCCCTATGAGTGAAGCTCTTAAGGCGGGGACGGAATAAAAGAGGCTGCTTATAAAAAAGAGTCTCCACAGAACCTATTAAAATAAACATAAATTTAAACCCCCGCTCCACATAGATTAGGAACGGGGGTGGTTTTGTGCTCACTTTAACCCGATAAGATGACTAATTACACAACCCCTCACCAATACCCGAGGTCCACAAAATATCTCTATGGTATTGTACAGGATTGAGGCTTTAATTTTATTTTCAGGCAGTTTGTTCTGCCTCTTTGCGCATATTTGCATAAAATTCGGATGAATATTTATATAGTTCATCGGAGGCGGCTTGGGATATGGCAGGATTAGGATTCATCATGAAGCCTGCAATTATCCTTCCTCTTGGAGCAAATTTATCAACAAATTGGCGAGCTAATTGTCTTGCTTCTTCTTCTGTTGCGGCTTTGTCCATACCTGCAACAGGAACGGTAAGTGCAATCTTATTGCCGTATTTTTCCGTAAGCATGTCAAAATCATTTATAGCCTGAGGAGTCCAGGCATCACAGCCCATTTCTATAATTTCCTCTATGTACTGCTGGGTTAATCCGCAGGAGTGAAGCTCGATGAATTTGCCCTGGCTCTTGATAAAATCCCATATTCTCTTGGTCTGAGGCATTATTGCTTCCCTGAACATTTCATTTGAGAAAAATCCTGAAATCTGAGTACCCCAGTCATCACCATAAATTACGTAATCGATGGGGTCATAGTAGTGAAATACTTTTTTTAAGAGTTCAATTTTGAAATCTGCAATACCGGTGAAAAAGTCCTGAACGGCCTCGGGATCTTCGTAGAAAAGCATAAGGGCTTCATCGAAGGGCATACATTCATGCAGGCGCTCGAAAAGGCCTTCGGGACAGTGGAAAACGTGCATTCTCGTATTATCGTAGCGGGCGGTCTGAAGCTTTGCATCCTCTTCAAAGTCCACCTTGCTTAAATCGGGGATGGGCATTTCTTCTCTCCATTTTGCTATATCTGTCACTGTTCTTGTGCCGGGTTTTACCATCATTCCGCCGGCGGACTCAACCATTACCCATTCGGTTCCCCACCAGTCAAAACCGTCCTGCTCGTACATTGGATGCTCCAACACTACATCCGGCCAGCAATATTGGTTGTCCATAAGCCAAACAGGCATCCACATGGGGATTTTACCTTCATAAACCAGACGCTGGTTTTCCTTTGCAGTGATGGGGCGGTCTCCTAGTGGTCTTGGGACTTGCTGCAGCCTCCAGGGAAATGAGCCCTCAGGCTGTCTGGAAGGAGGGATATTATTGCTCACGTAAACACATCCTTTCAATTTTTTAGACAATATTTACATAAAATGAAATACTGGAAGTGTTATAGAATCGTTGCATGATTTGAATTCAGAAATTACAGAAATCACTTTCCGGTTTCATTATAGCATACTCATTTACATGGGGTAAAATATATTATACCATGTAAATTACGAAGTAATTTTTATGTATCAATAAATCCTGCAAGGATTTATTACACAATTCACCTCATATGAGAAAGATGATTGCCGAGATTAATTTAGCATACAAGCCTGATTTTATATTAATGGACGGAATTGAAGTATTCACAGACGGGGCTCCTATGTCAGGCGTCAGAAAAAGGGCGGATGTAATGCTTATATCTAGAGACAGGATTGCCTTAGACGCTGTTGGCCTTTGTGTTTTAAAAAGCCTAAAAAGCAATGATAAAATAATGAATACTCCCATTTTTAAACAGGAACAGATTGCCCGGGCAATGGAACTGAAGCTTGGAATATCGGCCCCCTGAGGAAATTGAAATTGTGACAGATGACGATAAAAGCGCCCTATATTCGGCAAAGCCTAAAGAGATGCTGTATTCGGAGAGTTAGAAAATTTAAGTATCACCTTTTATATAATCAATTTGGGTGTTCACCAATAGCATTAAAGAAATATTTTAAATGTGATAAGAAAATTATTTCAATGAATTTCCGCATGCAGGGCAAAATCTGTCTTCATTTTCTACCGGCGTTCCGCAGTTAGGACAGGATAAATTAACTTTTGGACGTGTAATCAATTTCTTTTGCGTTTTTCTGCTCAGTACATCAGAGTATCCGCCGGACTGGACCCATTTGTCCAATTCCGATGCCCGCATTACTGTCCAGGGATGAGTCGAATTAATGACAGAATAGACTTTAGCTATTTTATCAAGAGCATCAAAATCAAAACCTTCAAATTCTCTTGCCTGCTGCAAAAAAGCATCCGCATTAATTTCATTTATATATTTTTTCGATACTCCGGCCATTTTGGCTGTTGTCATTATAGAAGCGGGAAAGCTCTGGCAAACAAGAAGGCCTGCACGGTCACAGGTCAATTCCGACATTCTGGACCAGTATAATAAGGCCACTTCCAGCCCCCTTGACAGGACACCTCCTATCCCAAGGGTTAACTCGCCAATAAGAGAACCAAAATATGATATTTGGGTTGCAAGGTCATTATAGAGAAGATGCTGGCTTTTTATATGTCCTAACTCATGGCCGATAATAAAGAGTAACTCATCATCAGAAAGGGCATCAAGACACCCGCTTCCCAGCACCACTATAGGGTCAGCAAAGCATGTTGCATATGCGTTAATTTCGTATTGTTCTTTAATATATAATTTTGGAGGGACTGAAAACCCCAGTATTCTGCATGCTTCCAGGAATAATTCATTTACATGGGTGAATTGAAAAGAACTTATCTTAAGATAGCTGCCTGTATGTACTACTTTTTGTATTTTATCAAAGGAATACTTCCTTATGGACTTTATTAATGCCGGAAGGCCGGGAGTTGCTTTTAAAGCTTCCAATGCTTTTCTGTCAAATTGATGTTCATATTCCAGTGTATCAAGATTATCAAGTGCTATTCTGCTCATATAAATCCTTTCTGCTATTAAACAGCATGTCCGCAGCTTCTGCAAAAACGTTCACCTGTTTTTATTGCAGAACCGCAAGAACTGCAATTGGATGTCAATTTGCATCCGCAGGAAGAACAAAAGGCGGAACTGGAAATGACGGAGGCGCCGCATTCTTTACATGTGATGAACTGGTAATTTTGGGAGGCAGTCAATATGGTTCTGTTTACATAGTCATTAATCTGGGCGAATATACTTTGGGGAAGTTTGCTCTGCTTGTATACACCAATAGCTGTGGTTACCAATATAGGTGCGAAAACAAACCAGGCCACGGCAGCTCCAGCTACCTTGTCCAACCATTTGCCTTTACCGATTTCTGCTGTGAGGATGTTATTTGATAATGTCAATTTCACTGTAGTGGCCGTATCCATTCCCGAAAACTTTTTCCAGGCGGAAGCTTCTCTTGCTTGAACAATGTATTCGTTATTGCTTTCAAAACTTTGGGTCTCTAATTTTTGAGTATTTTTCAGATACTCCGAAATTTCTAAAGATAATGCTCCAAGATCAAACCCGCTATTAACTGTATACTGCTTTTTATCCGCCATAAGATTAACCTCCTATAAATTTGCTGTTTATATTTAAAAGACAGGTTGCTGAAAACAGGCTTAGTTGCACGCTAATACCATTCTACTACCGGCCTTTTAATACTAGCAAGTGGTTTTTGTGGAAATTAATCAAAAAATAGTAAATAAGTGCGTAATAAGTGAACATATACTATAATGGCTGTTTGTTGATTATTGGAAGCAAACAGAGGATGAAGCTCAGAGTGCGAGGCAAAGCTTAAAGAGATGCTGTATTCGGAGAGTTACAAGGGTTAAGCATTACCTTTTTTACATAATTTGATGTCATGGAGCTTAAGAGGCTTCCATAGCCTAGTTTGAATTTGACTTCGCTCCCCGGTTCATATTCAGCTTTACACTCTGTTATATCAAGGAGCAGATGATCGCTGCTGGCGCCTAATATTTCCATACTGCTATCACAGGGTATAAGATCCTCGTGTCTTATATCCTGACGACCTAAAGCAACTATTGCTCTTTTACTCATACCTTTATCGGTAAACTCAGGCTTATTTCCAAAAGCATCCATATTGATCTGGCCAAAGGGCAGAGAGGGTTTTCTCTTTACCTCTATTATTTCGCCATAAAGCATAAAGCAATCGTCATATAAGCCTTCAATCTGCCTTCCATAGGCAGTTTCCCGGCCTAAGGCTATGGCTTCACCGATTCTTAAGTTGTTAATACCCTCAGGCATATTTTTATTTTCTATAAGATGGAGGCTGCTGGAATTGCCTCCCGATACAATGGGAAGTTCTATATTGAGCCTTTGTCTTATTTCTTTTGCTATATTTGTTAAAACAGATAGATTCAAGTTGGTGGGTATAACTCCGCCGTAGCAGGTTAGGTTTGTTCCGATACCTGCTATTTCTACGCCCGGAAGATATCTTACCTCCTCTATAAAGTTAAAATAATCTTTATACCATATGCCTTCTCTTAAATCTCCCAGGTCAAACATGAGTATTATCTTATGGGTTTTGTGCTGTTTTACGCATGTGTCAGAAATTTTATATATGGTGCCTATTTCTGAATTTAAGCTGTAATCGGCATATTCCACTACCTGTTCAACTTCACTGGGCATTGGAATGCGTAAAAGTACCTTCGGGATGCTAATGCCTTTTAATGCTATTATATTTTCGATTCTGGAATCGGAAAGGTATTTTACGCCGCCCTTTACCATTTCCATCGCAATGTCATAATTGCCGCAAAATACTTTTGCAACTCCCATTACGGATATATTATTGCTCTGACACAATTTAACTATATTTTCAGTATTATGCCTCAGTTTGTAAAGGTCAATTTCAATCCTTGGATTCACCAAGCCAATCACCTCCTTTTAATGTCTTCGATAATTATTTTATAATTCCTCTATAAACTGGTGTTAAAAATCATTGTTAAAGACTTAAGCTTTCCTTAAGAAGGCTAACTGCAGCCCTTTTATACTTTTTAGACAATACTCCAAGGGAAGCCATTATATAATGATTATCTATAAATATACTGAAATTGCCTTTGGGATAAAGGCTTCCCGTATTGGCTGACAGTGCTTTTTTTAATAGTTCCCTGCCGCTAAGCCTGGTTAAAGCACCCCCGGTGCCTATAACCCATTTCACATTCGTAAGGTCCTTGCCTTCGGCAATGGTTTTCTTGCCCGAAGGCCCGTAAAAAGACCGCAACTTTCCCGCGTGACGTCTTAGGGCAATGCTTACCGCCTCGTGAGTAATTTTTTCAATAAAGGATTTTTCCATATTGGTTTCCGGGATGGGTTTAGGGTCACGGATGAATTTTTCAATATCTTTTCCGAATTCTTCTAAAAGCTTATCATACTCAAGATATTCAATGATATTATGAAGATTGATATAGACACCCAGGTCTCCTTCTACCGTCCTTTTAGCCGCTGGCTCAGGGCTTATGAGTATTTTTTGTATTTCGTCGCTGCCTTCAGTAACCGAATGCACATCTGTTGTAGCTCCCCCTACATCAACAACAAGGAGGTCTCCTATATCTTCATAAAGAGACATGGAAGCCTCCATGACGGCACCGGGAGTGGGGATAATGGGTCCATTTACCAGTTCTTTAATCTTTGCCATCCCCGGAGCCCTGGTTATGTGCTCTTCAAAAGCCTGCTGTATTGCCTGTCTGGCAGGAGTGATATTGAGATCATCTATTCTTGGGTATACGTTATCAACCATATAAATTTTCTGATTGGCATCTTTGGTAATATCCATTATTTCCTGCCGGTTTTCTATATTTCCGGCATATATTATGGGAGTTTTAAGCCTCATATTTAATATCAATTCCATATTATAAAGAGCGGTATCCCTTTCACCGTAGTCAACTCCGCCAGCTACCAGTATGAGGTTAGGGTCTATTTCTTTTATTTTATTTAAATCGCTTTTTCGAAGTTTTCCGGCAGTTATATATTTTATTATGGCGCCGGCTCCCAGGGCAGCTTCTTTAGCTGCCCTGACAGTCATATCATAAACCAGGCCGTGAACCGTCATTTTAAGGCCTCCGGCGGCGCTGCTGGAAGCGAAAAATTCATTCCACTCCAGTGTATCTGTTTTCATATTTTCTTTTAAGTTATCAATTGACCTAAAAAGGCCTATGGTGACATCGCCCATCCCTACGCTTGTGGGTGCCTGGCCCTGCCCTAAGAATATTGGCTTGTCGGAGTCTATAGCGTCAAAGGCGTTGACAACCGTTGTGGTGCTTCCTATTTCCGCAACTAATATGTCAGCTTTCATATTGAAATTCACCCATTTCCATTTTCTTTTTTACAAGGAAGCTGGCTACGTCGTTTCCATGGGTGCCTCTCCCGAAGCCTGCATCTAAACCCGCTGAAACCGCTATTTCATTGGATACCTGGGTGCCGCCTCCCACCAGTATTATTTTATCCCTGACTCCCTTTTCAGTGCACAATTGGTTTAATTTTGCCATGTTGTCAATATGAACATTGTTGTGGGTTATAATGGTGCTTATGAGTATGGCACATGCATTTATTTCAATGGCGGCATCCACCAGCTTTTCAACAGGGCAGGAGGTACCGAGGTAATGGCATTCTATGCCGTATTTTTCTATACCGCCGTGCTTAATATCTATGATTTCCTTTAATCCGACGGAATGCTCATCTTCGCCTGCAGTTGCAGCCACGATTTTTAACGGATATTCCATTATGAAATTTTTTATATCATCATCGGACAATACTTCCGGTTTTTCAGGAATTACAAGGCTTGATATATCGATGGAAAAGGGAAGCTTCCCTTTTACTTCCACCAGGGTGCCTTCCGCATCCTGCATCTTTTGCCTGTGTATGACCACCACATCTTCAAGGCCCATTTTCTTTGCCATTTCTATTGCCGCAAATTCTGCCGTTCTTTCATTTACCGGCAAAAAGAATGTGGTGCTTATAATGCCGTCCCCCGCCCATTCCACCTCGGGCTTTAAACTATCTGTCTTTCTGTATTCATAGGTGGATTCAAGCCGTGAAGATACATTATCCTCTTCATCCAGTTCGTCTATATATGAAATCTTATCATGGTTGCACAGGGTGCAGCCGCCGATTAAATCACAGGGATTTTCGACATCATGAGGAAGGTTGTTATATCCGAAATGATGGCATACGGGGGCCATATAATCAGCGTCCCTTTCAACAACGGTGCCAGCGCCTGAACCGCCCTTTATGCTGCGGGCTATTCCGTCACCGTTTCTTTCGGGATAATATCCGGAATCTACAAAAAAGCCCTGCTCCACGGCGTTAAAATATCCGCCGTATTCCAATATCTCCTCTAAAAAGAGCACGGCCCGCTCTTTTAATTCCCTTACATTTTTTCCAAGCTCTCCGTCTCTTTTAATCTCCAGTATCTCATTTATGCCGTCCATGCCTAAAAGGGCCTGCTTGGCGGTGTTTATGGCATTTATATTGTTATAGTGCCAGGGCACGTTTCTTCCTTCATCCGGTGTTATGGTGCTTTGTATGTCCGCACCTGTAAGCCTTGAAATGAGAAGGTTAAGGGTGTGGGTCACCGTGGCTTCCCTCATGTCGGATTCCATATATTTGGTGTTCATCTGTGCCCTCATCTTGTAGCCTTTGAAAAGCTCCCTCAAAGCTACGGCATAAGGGAGGTCAATCCTTATACTGGGTGCCGGAGGTGCCGTAGGAGGTACTGTTGACAGTGAAATATTCTGGGGTTTCATTCCTGCCATCTTTGAATAGGCGGAGTTTATTCCATGCTGCACCATTAATTCCGGCATAACCTTCCAGGCTTTAACGGCTGTTGCATTGGCGTTATGAGCGCCGTCAATCTGGAGCATATCGGCAAAGGCCATCACTTTTTTTGCAACGGCAGCGTCTACAAATGACCTTACCATGTTTATATTCCTGTAGAGCACATTGTATTGCGGGTCCTGGTGAGCCCCGTTAACTCCTTCTTCAGCAAACATTACGGCAATATCCGGTCCTGCCACGCCGCTTATATAAGAGTGAAAATTAATGGGCCGCCCTACTTCCTCTTCGATTAAATCCAGTGCTTTCCTCGTAACCCGCACCTGCTTCCTTGAAATGGGCACGCCGCCGACACCCTCCGGGGTGCCTTCTATAAGTCCGTCAAAATGGCTCTGGCCTGCCGTGCGGATTACCATTATGTGATCTGCTCCGTTCCAGGCTGCCATCCTCATCCTTCTTATGTCATCCTCAAATCTTCCCGAGGCAATTTCCGTGGTGATTACACAGTCGGGCTGGGGGTCCATATATCCGAAACTTTTGGATGCGGGAAGGGGTAGGCTGTTTTTTAAGGGCTGTGATGCCTGACGGTATTCAAACTCTCCTATGTTATGAATACCTTTGTTTTCCCTCCAGTGCCAGCCTCTTCGCTTGGGCTTGTAGCTTTCAAGATCCTTTAATATTTCTTCTATATCGATTTTTACGTCTTTATTCAATTTCATCACACCCTTACCTCCTTAAAAAGCCCCAGGGCCTCCTCGGTATAATCGCCTTTTGAAAGGGCAAGCCCGGCTTCTTTAATTTCCAGGTTTTTTAATTTTGAAAGCCTGTATACGACGTTCCCGGCTCCCTTATTAAGGAGGTTTAATTCAATAACCCTGTTTACAATGGCCTTAGCTTCAATGCTTGAAAATCCCATTCTTAAAAGCACCGACCGCTCTATGGAAGGGGAAGTATTGGTTTTGGCCAATTCTATCATAGGCTCAACTATTTTGTTGCACAATTCCCAGAATCTTTTTTCCAGTTGATCTTCCGTCAAATCCTTTAAATGCTGTCTTCTCATTTCAAAATCATCTTGTCTCTTCATATAAACATACCTGCCTTATAAAACATTTATATCCATACTTTTTAGCACATTTATCACATAGCTAACATCTACATTAACATCTTCTGATAAGAATTTAAGGTCTTCTTTTGTGACCGACCGAACATTGTAGTTATCAATGCAATTTTTGATATATGATTTTTTAAGCCTGTCAAGGTCAACTTCTCTTGCCTTAATTAAAGAAGGGTGGGAGGGGATTATAATATTGGCGCCGGGTACTTCATCATCAGGATTTCCCGTAAGTATATCAATACCATTTTCTTTCGCGAAGGAAAGCTGGGGCAGGTGATGCTTGCCGGCACCTGTATATTCGGTTTCCTGAACGACGATGATTCTATCTTCCGGCATCTCTGAAGCCAGGGCAAAGGCTGCCGTAAGGGATGTATTTCCGGCTGGGCCTCGCTCCAAGCCTTCAAGCTGGGATAAAGCCTCGGTAATATAAAATACTTCCCCCTGATGAATAGTTACATATTTGTCCAGATACCTTAAGGGCCTTGCGGCACTGCGTGGTACATCGGACCTGTCAGGCCAGGTGGCAAAAGGTATTCCAAATCCTGTGTGGCCGGTGGTGAAGGACTTTCTGTTAAAATCCCTGTCGGAGGCCATATGAAGCCCCTTTAAATCCACGCTTGCGCCTATTATTTCTGCCTTTGATTTTGCTTTTCTTACTCCCCTTGCCGTTCCCGTTACATTGCCGCCTCCCGCATGGGTGACTACAACGGCATCAGGGTCCTTTCCCGTCCTTTCCCTGCACTGCTCCACCAATTCATAGCCTAAGGTTTCAATTCCAGCTATGCCGAAGGGGGAGTAGAGGGAAGCATTAAAATATCCTGTTTCCTCCAGCAATTTTAAAAATATATAGAATAATTCGGGGCCGACGGAGAGCTGGACTACTTCAGCGCCATAGCTTTCGCATTTTCTCTGTTTTTCAAGTATTTCCGGCTGGCCGGCTTTTTTGCTGTCGTAGCATTCCTGGACTATTATGCATTTTAAGCCCCTCATGGCTGCCTGGGAAGCCACTGCTGCTCCGTAATTGCCGCTGGTAGCAGAAATAACGCCCTTAAACCCAAGTTTCTTTGCATGATATACGGATACCGAAGCTCTTCTGTCTTTAAAGCTTCCGGAAGGGTTACATTGCTCGTCCTTTATAAAAATCCTGGCTCCGTACCCTAGTTTTGACAGCTTCCTAACCAGCTTTGTCATATTCTTAAGCTCAATTAAGGGTGTGCTGCCGACCCCTGTTTCTTTCTGTATTTTTGTTATTTCATCCAGTGAATATCCGGTATCCTTCATCATCCTTTCATAGTCAAAGGATATTGAACCTCTCTCAAAGTTATTGTAATCAAGGCCTATGGCCTTTTTCATGATCTCATTTTTCCTGGACATGACGCCTTTATAGCTCATATCATTCATTATTCTTTTCCTCCCATAAGATTTTTTTCAGATCTAATCCTATATGCAAAATCTCAGGGACGCATTTTCCAAAGCCGTGGCTGTAGCCGGGATTTATTTCGGTAAGCTCACCCTTTACGCATCTTCCGGTCACCGTAGTTATTTCTACTGTGTCATTAAGTTTGCCGTCATGGTTTATAAAGCCCTTTATCCACATTTCAAGAGGTACGTTTTTGGTGTCCTGGGGGAGGTTATCAGCCCTTTCTCCGGGATGGAGGACCACCTGGTGAATCTGCACCCAGTCACCCTTAACTGCCTGCTCGGTCATGTTTAATCATCTCCTTAACTTCTTGGTTTTTTAAACAGCTTAATATGATTCCATCCACCTGCTTCGTGACTTAGAGGCTGTAAACTCAGCTGTTCAATGTATGGGGACACTCCTCTGATTCGTTAAGGAATGTCCCCAACTTATCACCAAAACTCGCTGACGCTCAAACAATGGTGCAGCTATCCTGCGCCTTGTTAACAGTCTCTACAGTCCCTCCGCAATGTTCCTTCCATCATATTAAGCTGCTCTATCGAAATTAAATTATTGCGCTTAATTACCGGCCGGCTTTTATAAGCTTGGCGACATCTCCCATGAGAGCCCGGGGTATGGGAAGATCCTTCATGGTAACAAGGCCGGGCGCGGAGTTTATAACATGGGGTATCATATTTACCGCCGTGGCAATGGTACCGATTCCGCCGGGAGTTTCAGGCTTTATGGAAAGATTCAAATCCGGATCGCCTTCCAGCCAGATGTAATCTCCTGTATCAATATTTTCAACGGAAGGGTATATTTGCTGGGGGTGTTCTAAAGTTATAACAGCCTCCCCGTTTTTCATGCCATATCCTATGTGGCGGCATCCTGCCACCATGCCAGGTTCCACCTTTATATAGGGGGTTTCTCTGTAAGTATTCGAAATAATGGGCTCTCTTGTCTCAATAACTTCATCTATTTCTATGCCGATAGAGTCGGCAATCATAGTAATAGACTGCTTAAAGCCTATATGGCCTACTATGCTGCCGTCAGCAATTCCTTTTTTGAATTCTTCAGGTGTAGTCCCGACGCCCTGGGTTTTCATTACTGTTGTTCCAAAGGGGGATAAGTCGTTTATCCTTGCTGCCTTTATCTTTTTCACGCTTCTTTGGGCACCGGTCAAGGTTATAATAAGGGTATCCAGTACAAAGCCCGGATTTATTCCTGTACCCAGCACCGATACCTTATTTTCCTTAGCCAGTTCATCTATCTCTGATGCCAGCTTTTCATCAACAGTGTGGGGATAAGCCATTTCTTCCGCTATAGTGATGCAATTTTTACCGCTTTCAACTATAAGCTTTATCTGCGGGAATACATTCTTCAAAAAAGAATCGGTAGCCAGAAGGACTATATCCGCTTCCGTTTCTTTTATGGTTTTCTCATAATCTGCCGATACGGCCACATTAAGATTTCTGTTTAAGTTTAATACCTCTCCTAAATCCTTACCTGATTTTTCAGCCCTGCCGGCTATGGCGCCTGTGATTTTTATTCCTTCCTTTTCTGCAAGAAGCTTTGCTATGCCGCCGCCCATAGCACCGAGACCCCATATGATAACTTTTACTTCACTCAATCTAAAACCTCCAATATGCGTTTAATTATAGTGTTATGTATATAATAATTACTAATGCAAAACTTATGCCAAAATTTTATGACACTTGTTAATGCAGTTAAATATATGAAAATAGCGGCAGTATTGGATTATTATGCAGCTATAAAAAGAAACCCATATGCAAAATTATTTGCATATGGGTCGGTGTTAATTATTAGAATTATGAAAAAAATAGGTGTATAGCCACAAATATACTATGCAAAAATTATTGCAGGATGCAAATGATTTTGCACATATACGGCTATAAATTAAATTTTTTAATTTTATGCTGCAATGTCTGCCTTTTTATGTTTAAAACCCGGGCACATTTTGATATGTTGCCTTCACATTTCTTTAAAGCATCGGAAATTATTTTTTTCTCCACCATAAGAAGGGTATGGTCTAAGCTTATCTTTAATTCATAATCCTTAGGAGGAAAATCATAGTCCTTCTCCCTGAAAAGATTGGACTGGGCAGTGCCGGTAAAATGTTCCCTGCTTATTATATGTCCTGAGGAAACCATATTCATGGCGCCTTCAATATAATTCCTAAGCTCCCTTACATTACCCGGCCATGAATATGCCATCATGCTGCGCTCCGCATCCTCTGATATATACCATATATCTTTGGTCATAGCTTTATTGTAAAGGGCTATAAAATGCCTTATAAGCAGCGGAATGTCCTCTCTTCTCTCCCTGAGAGGGGGGATAGTAATGTTGACTACATTGAGCCTGTAATATAAGTCATCCCGCAGTGTACCGTTATCAACAGCTTTTATAGGGTCCACATTTGTAGTGGCAATTATCCTGACATCTATGGGTAGATCATTTACTCCGCCTATTCTTCTTATAGAGCCTTCCTGGAGAATTCTAAGAAGCTTTGACTGTAAATTTATATTCATTGAATTTATTTCGTCAAGAAGCAGCGTTCCTCCGTTTGCCTGCTCAAAAAGCCCCGGCCTGTTTACCGCACCGGTAAAGCCTCCTTTAACGGTGCCAAAGAGTATACCTTCAAGAAGGTCTTCGGGAAGGGCAGCGCAGTTTTGTGCAATAAATGGCTTTCCATGCCTGTTCCCGGAACTGTGTATACCCTGGGCTACAAGCTCCTTGCCTGTCCCCGTTTCCCCGTAAATAAGCACAGTGGAAGAGGAGCGGGAAGCTTTCTGGGCAACGGAGACTGCGTTTAAAAAATTAAGGTTGCAGCCTATTAAATCTTTAAAGCTGTAATGCCTTGTGCCGCCGCCGTTTTCTTTATTTATTATTTCCTGCTGCAGCGTGCTTATTTTATCATAGAGGGACTTTAAACCTGTATAATCCTTTGATATTTCAAGAGAGCCAATAATTTCATCATCCAAAAGGAGGGGGATGGTTGAATTTAAAGAGGTAATCTTGTAGCCCTCTCTGTTTGTATAGGTCTGGTACCTGTCTATAATAGGGGAGCCTTCCGTTAAAGCTTTGTACAAGGTACTTGTGTTTTCATCAAGGCTGGGGAATATATCAAGAAGATTCTTTCCTAAAACATCTTCGCTTTTTAATCCCTCCAGCCTTTCCATGGCATTATTGTAAATTATGGTGTTTCCCTTCTTATCAATGACATGTATACCTTCATCTATATATTTAAGCAAGACGCTCAGTACCGACCTTAAAATATTATTATCCATTATGTTTGCCCCCTTTTAGCACCACATACTGCGGCACTAGTATAACATAAAAAAATAATATTGTAAAAATGTAGCCAATTGTTAAAAAACAATTTAGCAGGATATTTTACAAGTTATATGATATAATGAATCCTTGTAGGATTAATTTTATATATGAGAATTATTATCAAGCGGGGTATTTCATGAAAACTGCCAAAGCAAAAATTTACGATGCTCATAAGTATTATAACGTACCAATTGATGTGGAACTGTTGAATAAAAAAATAAAGATTTATGATGAGAATTTTGAAAATACCGGAATTATTTTTTATGAAGGTTCAGTGGGTAAATTCTTAAAGGAAAGAAACCCTTCGGAATATCTGGTAAACCTTTTGATTGAATTGAAGGGCAAAGATAAGATATCATACAAATTGAGCAATGTGGAGAACTTTATCGAAAGAATATAATATATAAGTAATGCACCTTATATTGGGATGAGGGATTTAGATGGTTGCTGCACTTAAGTTTATTTCTGACATGCTTAATAATATGCACGACGATATAATGGGGATATGCAGTAGTTTAGGCTTAAACCTGACAGATAAGGAGCTGCATTTTTGGATAATCGGCATAACGGGAATTATCATATTTATCATAGCTGATTATGTTTTTAAAAAGCTGTCTAAATGGAATGTATCAATTATATCATTTATATATACTTTCACGGTTTTGATAGTGCTGGTATTCAGCCTGGAAATCCAGCAAAAAATTACCGGAAGGGGAAGGATGGATTTTGCCGATATTGAAGCTGGATTATACGGGTTTGCATTGGCATTTGGGGTGTATATTCTATTAAGGCTAATAGTTTATTTATGCGGCAAGCTTCTTAAATTTATAAATAAAAAAGTTCACTAGGGCTTAACTGTAAATATTAAATTATTCAGTTTTCTTAAAGGACACCTTTTGACCTGTTGAATATACTGTGGAGTTAAAAACTCCTGCTACTACATTAAAAGCTTTTTCGGCGTCTTTTATTATAAAGCCGGATAAATCATTAATTCCTGCTTGCAGAAGATAGGGTGAAAGAGTGGTAGTGGGGCCGACCAAAACAACATGCTCCGCATTTTTGGATAACTCTAATAGTCTTGGAAAGGTTTTGTCCACCATGCTGCGGGAGGAAATATAGACATAATCGCTCTGGGGCAGAATATATTCGCAGGCTGCAAAGGGGAAATCGCCTTCTTCTATTGGCTCCCAATCGATTATGCTAAGTTCGCATATAGGTTCAAAGAAGGTTTCAAGGTACGGGAAATGACCCATGACGGCTACTTTTTTACCTTTTACAGCATTTTGAGAAGTTATGAATGGGTCATTTAGCCTGTCCTCTGTATGTCTTGAATCGGAAAAAATTACTCCGTTGCTTCTGGCAATGACGGGGTTATTATAAAAGGAATTTATGGCGGCGTGGCCTATGGAAGCTTCGGGAAGGTTCCAGGACTTGACAAGCTCAGCTACCTGTCTTAAAGGTTTGCCTATAAGATTTCCCGAAAACAGGGGCAAACGGGTTTCCACCGGCATAACGGTGGAAACACCGGCTCCGTATCTATTAACTACTATGCTCATCCAGCTTCCGCAGACTATTTTATCTGCTGTAATATCAGCCGGTATACCTTCTATTAATGCATCATAAATTTCCCACATAAAAACCTTCCTTTCTAAATTTCAGTAATAAGCTCTCCGAACCTTAGCTTGTTTCGCAATTGCTGCATTGTATTGTCCATTTTTTCTATTTGTTCGAGAATGCGCATCTCTTCCTGTGTAGTCTCGATGACTTTGTGTATTCCGCCGTTTTTAATAACAATGCGCCGGTCAGCGCTTAAGGCAAGGAGGGGATCATGTGTTGCAATGAGGACTATTTTATCTTTTTTGGTCAGAACCTTTATGGCCTGTTTCCTGTCAATTCCGGCGTTTTCAATCTCGTCTATCAAAACCAAAGGAGAACTGCTTATAAATGCAGTATCTGCAATCATGAGGGCCCTTGATTGGCCGCCGCTTAACTGAGTCACCTTTGTATCGCCTGAGAATTTTTCGCCGGCAAGGCCGTTGGCGCAGTCCATGCAAAGGCTTATGGTGTTTTGAATGTCGGGAGAAAACCTGCTGCGGGCGTGGATTTCTAAAAATTCCCTGACTGTTAAATCCATTATATAATTCATGTTTTGTGAGAGCTGGGCTACCAGCTTTCCGTTCATATCAAATCGCTTTTCTTCCGTAAGTTCTTTGTTGTTTATAAGAATCAGCCGGTTTGTGGGGGTGTCACGCTGTGCCAGGCATTCTATATCTCCTAAAAGGCGGCTTTTTCCAGAGCCTGTAGGACCGACAATGGCCGCAACGTCCCCTTTGTTAAGAGTCAAGCTTATATTTTCGGCCTGGCCGGATTTGTTGCATCCGCCGATTATAGTAAGGGAGGATAACTCATCTTCACCTGAGCATGTATCATTGAAGGTCATTAAAAATTCATAAAGGTGAAGGGGCAAATCTATTTTTGAAATTCCGAACTCTTCTTCTATTGTCTCATCCACAGTATCCAGAATTTCAGGGAAGGCCATGTCCTTTGAAAGAATATTTATCCTCATATTGGCAAGAAAATCCGAAACAAGAGGGTACCTGTAAATAAGCTCGGATAAGGGAAGCGTATTTATTAATTTATACAGTTCTTTGTCCATAGTCATCAATCCAAATCGAAATTTATTTTTTTCATGGTGCCAAACTGGTGGGATTCGCCGATTCTGGTTTCACCGGTGCAATAGGAGCATACGGCTGCAGGGGTGGTAAATTTAAGCTTCATATCCTTCAAAGTTACCACATCTCTGGCAGCAGATAAGTGCTTTGCCAGCATGAAGGAGCCCTGGCCGGTGATGCCGTTCATATTTATGATTTTTGCCGTATTGTTGACCTGCCTGATATTAAAGGTAAACACTTCTCTTTCGGCCTGGGAGACTATATCGCCTTTGGTTACGGCGATTATGTCGGCAAGCTTTAGCATGGGACCGATTTTTCTTGGGGTATACACTCCTGATAAATTATCGATTACACAAACGGACATTATGCCGTTTATATAGGGAGAACAACGGTTGCACAATCCGGCGCTTTCCGTTATAAGAAAGTCGTAGCCGGAATTTAAGCCCCAGCGGACGGCATCTTCGATATTGCTTACGAAGAAATGGTCGGGGCATGTTTTGCCCGAATAGCCGGTTATGACTTTTACGCCCACCTCTTCATATCGAAGATAATCAAAGGATGTGAGACAGTCAAATTTGACGATTCCTACGCGTTCAGGGTTTACTTTCATTGTTTCAAGAAGCTTTATTATTACAGAGGTTTTCCCCGAGGAAGGAGGTCCTGCAACTGTTATCATTTTCATAGTTCCAACTCCTAAAACAATTAGTGATATAAAACAGCACATTTGTCTTATTATGTTTGGTATTACATCGTTATGAAAAACATTTCAATATAAAAATATATAATTTATGTCTTGTTTTGTGATGTTTCATATTGTTTAATATTATAGACCATGAATTTGAACAATTCAAGCCCTTTGAAGAATTCATTTTTACAGAATGTTGTTTTAAATAAATATAAAGACTCTTATATAAGAAATTTTATTTTGCTATAGTCCAGGGAGTTGAATATGGATATGGAATCCATCATGATGCTGTCTATAAAATGCTGATTCAGTTTATAGAGCCTTGGTATTATGCTGTTTACAACTGTTACAGCTTCTTGCACTGAAAGCTTTATGTTGCCGCTAAAGTAATTCAGGAAGAACTCCCGTCTGGCACCGAAGTCTACAAAGGAGTATGTATTGAAGAGCTCATCGGAAATTATTATGCTGTTATCTTCTATGTATTTTTTATATATATTGATAATGTATTCATTCAATATATGATAGTTTGACTTGTTTAAAAGCACCTCATGGTACACCCTCTTATTGTTGGAATTGTTCAGGATGATATCATAATATATCCTGGAGGTTACGGAGTGGGATAATAAGGAATTTGTGAATATTTCCGGCTTTGTTTCACGGAGGAAGTCCACAATGTTATCGAGAAAATCCTTATAAATACAGCTTATTATCTTATCCTTTTTGCAGAAGTAATAATGTACAAGGCTGATAGGCGCATCGCTTAATTCAGCTATTCTTTTTATTGTGGTATTGGTATAGCCAATTTCATAAAGCAGTTTTTTTGCTGTTTTGTAAATCTCTTCTTTTTTATCCTGTCCTTTTTTGTACATAATAAAGCCTGCCTTTATAAATTAGTAATGTATATATATTATAATACAAATTGTTAAAAGGAGGAAAGCCAAGGAGTTAAAATGCATATAAACTCCTTGGCAAAATTGATGAACATCAATATAAATCAATATTAATATATTTCCCTTTATAAGTAAATACTATATAAATGAAATAAAGTTTCTACATAAAAGCAAGTAAATTTTGCTTTTATAATTAAGCTGTTTGTACAAGCAAAACAAAAGCGCAGCGGTTTAATCCGTATTCAGTCCAAATAAATTCTTTTGGAAATAAGAATTTATTATGCATTTTAAATAATTAATTTATTGATATAAATTTTGATTTTAATTTATAAAAATCAAATTATTGCGTTGACGCATAATAAATTTTTCCATTATAATTAAATTGAATTATTTGGCTTAGTTAGAAAATTTTAATTTTACAAGGAGGATAAAATGAAATTAACAACAGAGCAAAGAGTGGAAATGATTAAAAAAGCCATCATGTGTGAAAAACCTGAAAGGGTACCCGTTGTTAACAAGGCAGAGCCATCTTATGCAATACAGTATGCGGGATATGACATGAAAAAAGCATTGTGGAGTCCCGAAATGATTGTAGATGCATATGACAAGTTGTACACAGATGTTTATGTGGATGCAACAGGCGGTTTGCCGAGATTTCCCTTGTTTTACAAAACCACGGGATCAAGAGCTTTTGTTCCAAGAGAGCAGGACGATTTTGTACAGCACCCCGAGGTAGAAGGATTACAGGCTGATGAATACGATGAATATATTGCCGACCCCTTCAAATGCATCGTAAACAAAATTGTTCCCCGTATTTACCCAAAGCTTGCTAAAGAAGGTGCTGAAGGCAGCCTCAATTATCTTCGCGCCATGATCGCCGACAACCAGATTAAGGCTAAATATATGGCGGGAACTATAGCAGTTGAAAAGAAGCACAACCTTGTTAGCATCCGTCGCGGTGCGGTGGAAGCACCTTTTGACTTTGTTGCCGATTTGCTTCGTGGATTTACTGGAATTTCAATGGACGTCAGAAGAAATCCCAATAAGGTTAAGGAAGCCGTTGAAGCAACTTTGCCTATAATGTATAAAGTGGCAAAGCTTGTCAATCCTGTTCCCAGCATTACCAATTCTTTGTTTATCCCTCTTCACATGCCTTCTTATATGAGGACCAAGGACTTTGAAAACTTATACTGGCCTACATTTAAAAGATTGGTAGTTGACCTTATTAATGACGGATATACACTTCAGATATTCTTTGAGAAAAACTGGACCAGGTACTACGAGTTCCTTCAGGAGCTGCCTAAGGGAGTCATTGCTTATTTTGAAGAAGATGATATGGGAGTAGTCAAGGAGAAAATAGGTAAGCAGATGTGCATCATGGGTAATTTCCCAATTACCATGTTAAGGCTTAACACAAAGCAGGAGTGCATTGACAAGGCAAAGGAAATCATTGATAAAGCAGCGCCCGGCGGCGGATATATGTTCTGTATGGATAAGTCCATTTTATCATTGAGCGATGCTAAACCCGAGAACCTTATTGCAGTAAGCGAATTTGTCCATGAATATGGCGTATATAAATAGGAGGTAGCTATGGAAGTTAAAAGTGAATTATTAAATTTCTGGGAAGATGCTCCAGTAGAGGGCTATAAGGCTGAAGAAGCAGATATCGTAAAAGATCCTCTTAATAATGTAGAAGACGCTTTGTTTGCATTTATAGTTACTTTGCTGTACTAATTGTTGTATAATTTAAAAAGCACAATTTGATTTTTATCAAATTGATTAAGGGAGGAATTACATTATGGATTTAAAGATTTTAACCCAGGCAGTCGGAGAGTTGGACGAAGAGAGAGTATTGGAAATGCTTCAAAGCTTTGTTGAAGGAAAGCCATCGGAAGAAGAAGCACAGAAGGTTGTAGCAGCTTGCCAGAGCGGCATGGCAATAGTCGGTGACTTATATGAAAAAGGCGAATATTTTGTCGGCGACCTTATATTTGCAGGAGAGCTTTTAACAAATGCAATAAATACATTAAAGCCTGTATTGGGCAGCGACAGTACTGCAAGCGCAGGAACAATTGTTTTAGGAACTGTTGCAGGAGATCTGCATGATATCGGAAAAAACATATTCAAGAGTATGTCAGAAGCAGCCGGTTTCAAAGTAATCGATTTAGGTATCGACCAGCCTGCCAGTGCTTTTGTTGAAAAGGTTAAAGAAGTTAAGCCTGTGGCAGTTGGAATGAGCGGTGTATTGACACTTGCCTTAGAAGCTATGAAAGATACCGTTGACGCTCTAAAGGAAGCCGGGCTTCGTGACAGCGTAAAAATCATAATCGGCGGAAACCCTGTTACTAAAGAAGCTTGCCAGCAGATTGGCGCTGATGCATTTACAACAAATGCAGCAGAAGGCGTTAAGATTATCCAGGGTTGGGTATAATAATAGAAGTTACTTAGCTTGCCTTAAAATTTCAGGCTGCAGCGAATTATTTGCTGCAGCCTGAAATTTTTTGAATATGTTACAGATTGTGTATTTTCTTAATCTATATTGGTTTTATTAACTGCCAAGCTGGGATTTAACCTCTTGGACATCCTGGTTATCCGCAGCCTGAGCCGGCTTATAAAAACCTTTTTGCTCAGCAAGCTTGTAAAGTTCATATTGTGATGCTTCGCAGCTGTTTCTTATCTGCTGAATTGCCGATCTTAAAGAAGGGTTGGAGCATTCAGCTATAACATTTGCATATGTCGTCATGCTGCTTTTGACAGAAGTAAGTGCATCATTTACCATAATCTTATCGTTCATAGTTATCCTCCTTAACTTAAAAATGACATGAGCTGCTGTTTTGTTTTCATTGCATCCTGGGCGGATTTCTCAAAATATGATTTAACCTGAGGGTCGACACACTGCTGTGCATAGTCTTGCATTTTCTGATATGCAGTGTCATGCGCACCAATGAGATGCCTTAAATTTTGAAGCTCCATTTGATTTAATTGTGACATAAGCTTTCACTCCTTTCATGTTAGTTCCAATAATTAGTGTCTTCAATTAGAAGTTAAATATTCAGAAACCGGACAGCTAAAAATTAAATTTGTAAAAACATATAATAAAAAAAGCAGCGTAAAACAGCGCAGCATACACATACTAAATGAAATTTTAAAATGTATTCTATATAAAAGCTCTTTTGAATACCGGCAGCATTAAAATCCATAATAAATGGGACATATTAACCATTGCATACATGGCCAATATACTGTTTATGAGAAGGTTTGATTTTTTTAATTGTTTGTCTGTTGCCTTTTGTATTCTAAGGTAAATGTATATTAAAAGCAAAGCAGGCAGAAGCACCTTCAAAATAAAGCTCGATGACATGCTTTGTACTGCTTCCACCATCAATAAGTTCATTTCTACATACATCCCGGTTCCGATTAGTAAAAGGGTAAATACTATATCCGATACATTAAGAACGTATAATATAAACAGCTTGAATTTTATGTTTTTCAAGCAATAGTCTTTTATAAAAGCTTTCATTTAAAACACCTCAAGTAAATATTACCATATCTATAAATTTGATTTCAATGTGGGAGTGCCGCATTTAAGGGAGTTTTTGCTATGGCAAACGGAGGCTGCCTGCCAGCGCAGCCTCCGTTTGGGGGAATTTCCACCTGTTGAAATATGAGTATATCGGATTATTTATTAAGTTTGTGAACTGTCCCTTAGCGGTGGAGCACTTAGGCTCCTACATATATAAGGGCATAGAGAGTGTGGCCTTGAAGAGGTCGCCGTCAATGTCGATGCTGAATTTTCCGCCCTGGAGGGTTATGAGGCTTTGGGCTATGGATAAGCCTAAGCCGGAGCCTTCGGTTGTCCTTGATTCATCACCCCGTACGAAACGCTCTGTCAATTGATCGGGGGAGATGTTCAATGGATGGGCGGACATATTTTTTATTGTTAAAGTTCCGTATTTGCCGTTTTTATCGATATTTATATACACCCTTGAATTTGCCATGGAGTATTTTGCGACGTTTGATAAAAGGTTGCCTACGATCCTCCACATATGGCTGCCGTCGGCCGCCACATATATTTTTTCTTCCGGTTCGCTGATACGGATATCAAGGCCGGCTGCATTTAGTTTTTCCTCATATTCACCGACAGACTGGGTTATTAGTTCATTAAGAACGATTTTTTCTTCCTTTACCGAAAGGTTGCCGGAAGATGCCTTGCTGGCTTCCATTAGGTCTTCAATCAGGGTTTTAAGCTTTGATGATTTTTCATCCAAAACAGCTACATATCCTGCAGCGGTCTCGTTATCAAGCTCTTCCTTTTTCAATAAATCCACATAATTTATTATGGAAGTAAGAGGAGTCTTCAAATCGTGGGACACATTGGTTATAAGATCCGTCTTCATGCGCTCGTCCTTTATGGCTTTCTGAACTGCCTTTTTAAGCCCTCCTTGAATGCTTTGTATGTCTTGCGAAAAACTTTTAAAAACTGCAGATATCTTTGTGCTGTCCAAAGGATAATCCAGGTTTCCCGATGATATTTCTCTTGAGGCTTCCATTATAGTTGTAAGTGATAATAAAGACTTCGATGCAAAATAGAGGACGGCGATGTTAAGGGGCAGCTGCAAGAATATAAATACTCCAATAGAGCCGCCGGTTACAGTTATTCCGAACAAAATTGAGTTTATTCCGGCATAAACCAGAAGCAATATTAATAACCAGGGCTTGAAGAGCCTTCCGCTGAAGCACAATAAGAATAATTTAAATATGCCGAGCAGAATTTTATAAATCAGCGTATGCTTAAATAGTCTTTTACCTTTGATCTGCCTTATGATGGAAAGCAGGTAGACTAAAGCTATAACCATATCAACGGCAAAGATTATCATGACGGTGATCAAGGACTCCCCAAGACCGATGTAACCCATTGAGCGGGCAAGGTCTAAAGATAAGAAAAAGATTATGATTATCAGTACAGTTGATACATCAGTATATAATCTGTCTATAGCAGTAAAATTTATACCGCCTCCCTTTTCATGCCTTCCTGTTACACAGGCAAGGTATATAAATGTGATAATTGCTATAAGAATTGAGGCTGCCATAGCCCCCAGGCAATAAGGATAGTACTGTTTAACTAAAGTATAAGTTTTATATTCATCATAGAAGGAATCACCTTCTATAAATTGAGTTCTTACTGCCGCAGTAACCTCATAGGGAGTGTTTGCAAGCATTGCCGATATATCGTCCTGAAGGTAGTTATAAAAAGAATCCTCCCATTTGTTTGCATAAACGAAGTATTTCTGTGAATTTATAAAGCTTTCAGCATTGCTTTCGGGTACGTTGGTTATGATTTCTCCTGTTTCTGTATTCTTTAATAAATATAGAAAGTTTACCGCTTGGGAAATGTTATTTTTTGCACGGCGCAAGCGGCTAAGATTATCAGATATTACCTCCCTATGGTTTCCCGAGTTTCTTATGCTTTCTTCATTTCTAAGTACAACGTTCATTTCCACTGCGTTATGAACAAGATTGGAAAAGCTGTCTTGAAATCTATATGTGTCATAATAATTATTGCTTCTTATATATTCGCCATAATTGCCGAATAAAAATAAACTGCCGACGGCGATAATGCTGCACAGCCATATTATAAAGGCGGCAGTAAATTTTGCGCCCCTTGAATAGTTAATACTTCTCGATTTTGTATCCAATACCCCACACCACCTTTAAATATTTTGGTTCTTTAGGATTGATTTCTATTTTTTCACGTATTCGCCTGATATGGACGGAAACCGTATTATCCGGCGAAAAGGAAGGTTCATTCCACACCTTTTCATATATCTGGTCCGTTGAATAAATACTGCCCATGTTTCTCATAAGAAAATGGATTATTCCGTATTCCGTTGCCGTAAGCTTTACGGCCTCGCCGTCCACTCTAAGTTCTTTTGCCTCGGTATCCAGTTCCAGGCCTCCGGTTTTTAAAATCTCCTCTTTTTTAACCATGCTGCCAAACTGGGTATAGCGGCGCATCTGGGATTTTACCCGGGCCATCAATTCCAAGGGATTAAAGGGCTTTGTAACATAATCGTCGGCTCCGAAATTTAAGCCCGTTATTTTATCTGTATCCTCGGATTTTGCAGAAAGCATTATTATTGGTATGTTCATTTCCTTACGGATTTTTATGGTAGCATTTAACCCGTCCAATTTAGGCATCATGATGTCCATTATTATAAGATGAACGTTGTGCTCTGATAATGCTTCAATTGCCTGGACACCGTTATAGGCTCTGAAAACCTCATAGCCTTCCTGCCTTAAATAGACTTCCAGGGCATCCACAATTGCCTTATCGTCGTCACATACCAGTACATTTAGCTTATCCATAAGATTTACCTCCTGCAATTCTTATCATATTTTCATCACCTGCCTTTAAAAAAAATTCTAGCAGGCATAATTTACAACAATGTCTATAAAAATCTTAAAACTTTCTTAAAATTAATGATCTTATTATATAGATAATACCATACCAAAAGTATCATCTATTTTTGAGCAATTTATTTAAAGTAGGTTTATAATGCATTTATTGTAAATTTTTTATATTTATAAAAAATAATTGACTGTTTAGTGTATTAGTGCCTATACTATAGTCATAAAAATACTATGGGACAAAATATAGGATTTTTATCCATTCTTATTTATTCAAATTCCAATACTCACTTCTTATACTAATTTTCATTGCTTTTTAAAAGTTAAACAATCCTGCAAGATATTTTTTCTCAAATTTTTTCCTGAACTTATGTCATTTATAAGGCTAAACAGTCTTTAAAATAAGGAGGAGAATCATTTGAATGTAAATGAATTGAGGGAAGCAAGGAAGAAAGACATCGCGGCTACCATTGAGTTCAAAGAACCAACCCGCGTTCCGGTGGGTATTGAGGTCATCACCTGGCCCATTGCCTATGCCGGATATAAAACGGAGGATGTAATTCAGGACCCGGATTTGATGGTGGAAGCCTACACCAAGGTTTTTGACAATCTTTATCTTGACTGCACAACCATGCTAAACGGGATAAATATGCCCATAGCAGCTATTAAGGCATTGGGTTCCGACGGATATGTGGTATCAAAAGACGGTGTGACCATACAGCATGTACAAAATACTGTTATGAGAGAGGACGAGTACCCCAAGCTTATAAACGATACCAGGAATTTTATGCTGAATGAGCTGCCGCTAAGAAAATTTAAAAAGCTGACAGGCAGCGATGAAGAAGCTTACGCAGCATTAAAGGAATCCATACGTTTATTTAATATACAGAGCAAAGGAAATGCAAAAATTGCCGAGACAATCGATAAAAAATACGGAGTCCCCAATATTACCGGTCCGGGAGGCCAATCTCCGCCTCTTGATGTTTTATTTGATGTGGTGAGAGGCTTTAAGGAAACCATAGCAGATTTAAGGCGCCGACCCAAAGAAGTTGAAGCTGCTTTGGAAGCTCTTTATGAGTTTGGAAAGCCAGCCAATACCGAGGAAGTGGTGGCTAAAAACCAGCCTTTTCCCTTTGCAATGACAGCATTACATACAACACCATTTATTAACAAAAAACAAATGGATGAATACTGGTGGCCATATATGAAAAAAATCGTCCAGAGAGTGGTGGATGCCGGAGGCAAGTTCTACATTAAAGGTGAAGGCAATACCAGTGTTATATATGATTATATGAAGGAGTTCCCTAAAGGAACTTTTGTGCTGCACTTAGGAGAAGAGGACGATGTATATGAGGCCTATGAAAAAATAGGTGACTTATCTGTTATATGCGCCGGCTTATCTCCCGTTCAGATGAAATATCTATCAAAAGAAAAATGCCTGGACGAGGCCAAGAGGATAGTTGATACCCTGGCTCCGGGAGGCGGGTTTATCTGGATGCCCAACAGGCCTCTTTTGTGCGCCGATGATGTTAATGTAGACAATCTCTTTACAGTCTATAGCTTCGTCCATGAATATGGAAAATATTAAAAGGAGGGTACCTTATGGAAGATAAAAAAATTACTGAGATGCTGGAGGAGCTTAAAAACGATGAATCCTGGGAAGAAGATTCCGCTGTAAGAGAAGCGGCTGTAAAAGCCTTTGAGAGAGTGTTAACCAATATGTAAATAAGCCGGGAAAATTCCTTTGAGTCTGCAAGGGTTTTTACAAAAAAGAGAAGGAGTGTCTCCTAACATAATATTGATAGAAGGAGGAAGGTTAAATGAAAACAGGTCAGGAGCTTTTTAAGGAAAGGCTTTTAAGAACTAAGCAAGCCGTTGCTTTGGAGAAACCCGACAGAGTCCCAATTTGCCTTGCCGGTCCCAGCTTTATTAAATATGGTGACCCTACTGCCGTATTGGCAGATTACTTAAGGAGGCCGGAATGGGCGGATGAAATGATATTCAAGGCCTATTCCATGCCGGTTTTAAACGAAATTGACAGCACCCCTATGGCAGGCTTTGACGCTTCGAGAATGGGAATGATTTGGTTCGCACAAATGAAGTTTCCCGGACGTGATTTGCCGGAAGATGCATTATGGCAGATTGTTGAAAAGCAGGTAATGTATGAAGAGGATTATGATACCATAGTTGAAAAGGGCTGGAATACTCTAAAGCCCGAGCTGTTTAAAAGGGCAGGCTATGATTTGGAGAATATGGCGCCTCCCAATGCGGAAAGAACAGCAAAGGTTCAGGCAAAATTCAAAGAAATGGGCTTTGTAGGGATGTTCGGAGGAGGGGGAGTATCCTTAATCCCGCCCTTTGAAGTGCTAAGCGCTGCCAGAACTCTTCCTAAATTTTTAATGGATTTAAGAAGAATACCCGACAAGGTAACAGCTGCCATTGATGTTATGGAAAAGGAAATGTTTGAGGACATGGAAAAGATGGTAGCCGCGTTGCCTGAAGTACCTCTGTTTACCAGCATGGGCGGAACCCGTGCTGGAAGTGATTTTATATCGCCTAAGTACTTTGAAAAATTCTATTGGCCCTTTATAAGAAACTATATATATAAGATTATTGATATAGGCTCAAATGCATGGCTTCATATGGATTCAAACTGGGAAGGATTTTTGCATTACTTCACTGAATTCCCCAAAGGCAGGGTGGTATTTGACCCTGACAGCGCTACGGACATATTTAAACTTAAGGAGACTTTGGGGGATATAATGTGCATCACGGGAGATGTGCCTCCGGCTATGTTAGCATTGGGTACCCCTGATGAAAATTACAACTATGCTAAAAAACTCATAGATGCCTTTGACGGAAGAGGGCTTATAATGATGTCCGGCTGCACCGTACCGCCTAATGCAACCTTGGAAAATGTAAAGGCCGTTATCTATGCAAGTATAGGGAAGTAAAATCCGGGGACGGTTCATTCCTATATGACTTTTATCAAGGTTGTCTATCCTTAATAAAGGCAACATAAGAATGAACTGTCTCTTAAGCTTAAACCTAAAAAAAGATGATACCATTGAGCAGAAGGCTCAATGGTATCATCTTTTTTACTATGATATATCTTTTTTTGAAAAGTATCTCATCGAAAAATATATAAAGCCTATTATATATATAAATATATAAACCATCATCCATGTGCTGGGCGAGCCCCCGGACATGGATCCCATCGGTGAAAAGATGCTGGCTAATCCCAAGGATGGGAATATGGTTGATACAAGCTTGCGGTATATTACATCAAAGGGGGATATGAGGCTCATCATAATGCCCCAGTTTATAAGGCTTTGATTTTTAATGGCAGAGCCAATCTGCTCCATGAAACCGCCTATTAACCCCATAATATATATACCTATTATAAGTATGCCGTTAGGCAGGGTTTTAAAATGGCTGCTTCCCCATATGGAAATGGACAGTATGGCAATGGGCTGAAGAATAAACAATAATAGGCCTTTAAACAGGTCAACCGTACTGATTGAAGTAATCACCGGAAGTTTCAATATGGAGCATATTAAAAGTACCAGAGCATATAACAAAATTGAATACATGGAAATTAAGATTGAAAGGCCTAAATATTTGCCCAGTATGTATTCCGACCTTTTTATGGGGCGGGTGATTATGGAATGGATTACTCCGCTTTCAATCTCAGAGGATATACATCCGACGGACATCATTATGGCTAAAAAAGCCGTCAGCATGCTGGAAAAATAAAACCCAAGGACGGATATGAGCTGGGTAACTACAACATATATGCTTAAATTATCCCCTCTGTTCCATTTGGCCATTTCACTTAACGAATAATGAATTATGACGCCTAAAAGTATGAGATATATAATTGTAAGTATTCCGATGAGCAAAAATATCCTTTTTCTTAAACTTTCTTTAAAGGTCGCAACAGCTATGGCAAACATTATACATCCCCCCCATTAATTGCGCTTAAGAAAGCATTTTCAAGGCTTTGCCTGCTGGGAGTCAATTCATATAACTTGCCTCCGTTATTTATAATTACAGCTGCTATGTCAGGGATATCATCATTGTTTTCTATGGAAATTTCAATGGTATCATTTCTATGAATAAGATTACTGCCGAATACAGACAGCTTTTCTAAGATTACGTCGTTTATTTTTGCATTGATTTTAAGAGTAATTTTACTCTTTAATATATCCTGGATTTTTCCGAAGCTGACCACATTGCCTTTGTTGATTATGGCGGCGCTGTCGCATACCATCTCCACTTCGCTTAAAAGGTGGCTGTTTAAAAATACCGTCTTTCCCATATCTTTTAATTTAATTATTATATCACGGACTTCTTTTCTCCCTATGGGGTCCAATGCTGAAGTGGGCTCATCCAGAAACAAAAGGTCGGGGTCGCACAAAAGAGCGCAGGCAATCCCCGCACGCTGCTGCATTCCCTTGCTGTAGGTGCCTATCCTGTATTTTTCATGTCCTTTTAAGTTGACAATATCAAGGACTTCATCTAATTTTGCCGGGATAGTTTTTTTGGCTAATTTATACAAAGACGCATGAAAAGACAGGAGGTCTACCCCTGTCATCCATTCCTGATACTTGAAATTCTCCGGAAGATATCCTATCTTTTTTCTTGCCTCTACGTTTCCGATGGGCTTATTAAGTACAAATGCCTTGCCGGATGTAGGAAATAAAAGTCCGGTGAGAATTTTTATAAAGGTGCTTTTACCTGCTCCGTTAGGACCTAAGAGGCCGAAGGCTTCGCCTTCGGCAACTTCTATGCTTATCTTATTACAGCCTATCTTGTCTCCGTAATATTTGGTCAATTCCTGTGTTTGAATAACCATTACATCACCTCATGGATTTTGCTATATCCACTATTTCATCTCCTGAAATATTTCCAGATATATTATAGATTATACCATCCTTATACCACATTATAGACGAATAGTCACTGTTTTTATCCGGTATTTTTTGAGTACCGCCGGAGGAATGTTCTATGGTAACCGAAGCATCCTCAAAGTCTTTTGTGAAAAGGAAGGCTTTTGTGCCGTTTAAATCAATTTCTTCAGTTTCTTCTTCAATAACGGGTATCGGCAATGTGGTTTTCCAATCCTTAATGGACAGTAACTGATTCCTTAAATTCTGAGGAATAAGAGGAAGCTCTACCAGGGATTCATATATGCTGTCCACATCCACATTGTCGGGGACATGTATAACAGGTGCCATGGTTTGTGCTATGTTGATGTATTTCTTATCGGTGCTGTAATTTAAATTAACGCCGGAGGAAAAATCCACTGTGAAGGTTTTGCCGTCTATGTCCGAAGGTAAAAGCTTCTCTGCTCCTAAAGTCTTTAATATTTCATTTATGTTAGGAACGTTTAACGTAAGCTCCATTGAAGCAGGAAGAGCAACACCAATTTCAGCTTTAATATCTTCCAATGCTGAAGGGAAGGCCGGATCAAATCCTGCTTTTGTTTTTAATTCTTCCTGCGTTACATTTACATATTCCCCGCCGTCTATTTTTATCTTGCCTATCTTATCCATATCAATTTCAGGATTACTGCTTGAAAGTTTGTCTCTTATTTCTTTTATATCATTTAATGTAATGCTTACAGCCTCCATTTTTTGAACTCTGAATATGGAGAGGGTGCTGGCGATTGCCGTCCTCACAGGCTGAACGGTTATACAGGTTATTACTGCTGCTGATATAATTGCAGCTGTTATTGCTTTTTTATGTTTAATCATGAAATTATTAACTCCTTTCTTGCTTTCAAATTGTTTAATGCCGTTGATTTCCGATGGTGCATTCGTGTGTAATATATGAGTGGGCACAAAGTTATCTTCACTGAATGCCCGTAAATTTTTTAGCTTTGAAAATGTAAAATCGTCATTTTCTTTTAGCTTCTTAACTGTTTTACTGCATTTATCACAGCCTGAAATGTGATTTTCAACTTCTTTTTTTAGATTGATATCCAATTCACAGTCTATATATTCCTGGAGTTTACCTGTATCAGGGCACTTCATTTAATCATGCACCTCCCTTAAATAAATTTTTTTAAATTTCTCCTGGGCTCTTGATAAAATCTTTCCTACGGAGTTTTTTTCAATTCCGGTAATTTCAGATATTTCATTGTATTTATAACCTGAGAATTTAAGAAGCAGGCACATTCTATCCCTTGAGCTTAAGCGCTCCAAGATTTTTCTGGTGGTGCGAATCTCATAATCTCTTACAACTATATCTTCTAAGGATATGACGTTGTGCTCCTTATTATCAATTTCAGGCAGCTTTTTTATACGGGCTCTTTCATTACGTATATAGTTATATGCCAGGTTGGATGCCACTCTAGAGAGCCATGCTCCTACGTTTTCTATGGTTTCGCAGTGGTTATATAACCTTATGAAGGTTTCCTGGGCAATATCCTCGGCAGCAGCTGTGCTTCCCGTAAGGTATGAAGCGTGCCGCAATATTATGTTGTAATAATCTTTGTACCAGGCTTTGAAATTTTCAGAAGCGTTTGTGTTTTCGTTGGGATGGCTGTGATATAAAATATGTATCCCTCCTTTGCATTTAAATGCGTTGCCGTCCTTACCTGTGTTTATTAAACCTAATTAAGTCATGTGCTTCTTTATATATAGACACATAACTGATATATTTTGTGACATGTTTTATAAAAAAATTATATCAGATGGCATCAGAAAAGAAAAAATGTCCCAAAATTAAAAAAATCCCAGTAGCCTCAGGCTATTGAGCTTTTTTTATGTTATGCTGCTTTGAAAGTGTGGGGACAGTTCATTCCTATTTATCTTTTATTGAGTATCATCCCTTTATATTTCATCAAACTTCATAGGAACTTATATAAATATTCAGTTAGTTAAGGCTAAGGCTTTTCTATCTCTTTTTTAATTGCTTAAATGTATAGAAAAGAAAAACTCCTGATAACAGCGAAGAAAATAAGTCGGAAACAGCTCCGGTAAGCCAGACCCCTTTCAAGCTGTAGAGCCTGGGCAAAATGAATAGCATAGGAATCTGAAATAATAGCTGTTTCGATAAACTTAAAAAAACAGATATTTTTACATTTCCGATTGCTTCGAAATATTCAATTCTATGAAGCGGAGTTATAGGAAGCATAAACAGAAAAATACCCATCCCTGCGGAACCTACATTAAACACTGTAGCTGTATACCTGCTCGCTTAATCAGAAGCCGTCATCATAAATATCTATTTAAAATATATAATAAATTTTATATATTTTATAATTTAACAGTAATATAAGGATAATTATTGAATCAGGCAAAAAGCTGGATTTGATGTATGTATATAGTAAATCACTATACTTTGTAACTGTCTGTCTTGTAAATAGAAACAAACTTATTAACTTGTGAAGTGTTAACCTAAATGGTATCATTAATATTAGGAAAAAAATTACATAGGGGGCGTCATTATGGATCTCGGTATTAGCGATATCTTAGGCAGATTAGATGATTACAACCCTGAAATATTCAGATGCAGCAGTCATAGCATTTCAAACATAAGAGGCATCAGCTTTTTATCTTCCAATCCAACCTCATTTGAACAGGATATCCTATATATATGCTTATCCTCGGAATATTTAAAACAGCAGTCAGCAGATACATGTGTAAATTTAATTTGTACAAGCAATGTGAATTTAAACGCCATTAAAGAGAAGTTTGAGAACTTTAATTTGGTTGTGTTTGATGAGTCGGCAGATTTATTTGAAATACACAACAAAATTCAAAATATAATTTTGGAACATAGAAGAACAAACGAGGCTCTGGGGAAAATACTGAGCAGCCTGGTAATGGGCAAAGGCTTGCAGTATATGCTGGAATCAAGTTATGAACTGCTTAAAAATCCCATGGTCATTACAGATGCGAATTATAAGCTGCTGGCTTATACCAAGGGCTTGGAATTTAATGATCCTATGTATAACGAAATTATAAAATACGGCTACGTGCCCAATGATGCTCTGATATCAAAGGATTCTCCGCCGATAATTGTAGACCGGGAAAATTACAGAAAGGGAAAACCGTATATTGTAAAAATGAGCAATCTTCTGCACAGAAGGATGTACGGCAGGATTACAGCTAAGGAGCATCGCCTGGCTCATCTTATAATATATGAAGTAAATAAGCCCTTTGAAGATAATGATATTGAGCTTGCCAATATGTTATGTGATGCCTTCTCTCTGGAGATACAAAAAACCGCATTGCTTCAGCAAAAAAGGGTCTTTAATGAAGAAACCTTTTTTACAGAGCTTTTGGACGGCAAATTAGAAGAGATGGGAGTTATCCGCAATACGGCAGAAATACTGAATTTGAGGCCGGAAAAGAAGCTTTATATTTTTTCAATTGATTTGAATCAATGCGATATAAATAAATTCAGCTTGGCTTACGTGCAAAAATCTTTGGAGGAGATGATTCCTTGCTGCCTATCGGCTCATTATGAAGATTGGATTGTGATGCTTGTATCCTGTGAAACAGAGATTTTTAATGATAAGAACTTTTTAAGCAAGCTATATTATTTTTTGAAGAATACCAAGGTTTATGCAGGTTTGAGCATGTGCTTTTGCAAACTCTCTGAAACCAGAAAATATTTCCTTCAATCGGTTAAGGCCATGGAATTGAGCCTGCGCTTAAAGAAGAACACCTTTCTTTGCAGTTACAAGGATTATTATATCTATGACATCATTGAAATGGCTTCGGAAAAAGGTGACTTGGCCAAGTCCTGCCACCCGTTAGCTTTGGAAATATTGGAGCACGATTATGCTCATAATACATTTTATGCCGAAACTCTTTATGCTTATCTTATAAAATTTAAGGATAACTCAGCCACGGCAAGCTATCTTCATATTCACAGAAATACCCTGAACTACCGTTTAGGAAGGCTGGAAGAAACCTTCTATATAAACTGGGAGGATCACAACACCTTGCTTGACTTGCTCCTCTCCTTCAAAATACTTGAGTATCACGGGCTGCTGGCTCATCATAAATAATAGGTAAAATAAATTGAGGACAGTTCATTCCTGATTTGCTTTTGGATATGCTTTTTAAAACAATAGAAGAATGAACTGCCCCTTTATTTTGCAAAAAAATCGCAAAATAATACTATTTTTTAATACAAAAATGAACACAATGTTCAATATGTGCAAATTGAACAATGCGTCAAGCAGGTTTATGCATATTTAACAAAGACGTTCTATATAAATAATGATATCATATAAATTAACATATAATGGTGTATTAAATTTTCAAATTTAATCGATCTATTGTAATTTTTTGCGATAGAAAGAAAGTTTCCAAGTTAAAATCCAGTGTTAATACTTATTGTATCGGTAAGGCGTATTCTTAGATACAACTGGATTATTAAGTCAATATTTAAAGGGAGGTGAAAAGTTAGGGGATATCGTTCTTATAGGTTTATAAGGTTCAAAGTCTCCTGAATTTTTTTAGCATATGAATTGTACATGCGTGCATTGATTTGTCTTAATTATCATCCACATCCCATTTAAATTATAAGTATCAATTGATTCATCTGATAAACTGCTGATATTTAGTATTTACTCAAGATATATGTGTTGCATATCTTCGCTGTAAAATATTGCTGATTCATAGAAATCCTTTAATAATAGAAAAAATCGACAAGTATTAATCTTGAGAGCTTGAATTTTATTATGAGAGGGGTTTTAAAATTGAATTTTTTGAAAGATTACAAACACTATATTATTACGCTTGTTTTAGGTCTGGCAATAAAGCTTTTCGTACAGCCGGTGAATGGTCTTACTCCCGTCGGAGTGAACGTGCTTGCAATTTTCCTGCCCACCCTATATTTATGGGTTTTTGTAGGTACTGAATGGGTAAGTTTTTTAGCTATAGTAGGTATAATAATTACCGGTGTTTTAACACAAACCGAAGTATTTGCACAATCCTTCGGTCATTCCGTTGTTCCCATGATTATATCAACGATGGCCTTAAATGTATGTATGACAGAAACAGGGGTTATACAAAAGGTATCAACTAAATTTGTTACACTAAAAATAGTTCACAATCGGCCCTATATGTTCATCTTTATGTTTAATCTCGCATGCTTGCTTTTAGGCTTCATCGTCGGTGCCGGAGCCCTCACCATAATTTTCATGGCTTTGGCTAAAAATGTATGTGAGGATATAGGTTATAAGCAGGGAGACCCTTTTTATACATGTCTTATGGCAGGCGTTATGTGGCAGGTTGCTTTTACAGCTTCAGCCACCCCTATCGGCAAAGCTCTTCCTTTAATTCTAATGGGTGCAGCAAAGACATCCCATGGAATTGAGATTTCCTTTGCTCAATGGATGGCTGTGGGCATTCCCTTTGCCTTTGTTGCTTTCCTTGTTTCCATGCTGGTTGTCATATTCGTTTGGAGGCCGGACACATCAAAATATAAGAATTATGATATAGAAGCTGTAAAGCAAAGATCCAAGCCATTATCAACAGAAGGAAAAATTACAGCTGCTATATTTGTTGTTGTAGTTATTTTATGGATATTCCCTGATTTCTTCGGAGCATTAGCCCCGGGCTTTGCGGCGTTTTTAAAAAGTGCGGGTACGGTAGTGCCGCCGGTTTTGGCTATAGCTCTTTTGTGTGTTATACGCATCAATGGTAAGCCTATCGGAGATTTTACTAAAATGGCAAGGTCTGTTCCCATGGGATTAATAGTATTTGTAGCCTGTGTTTGTGTTCTTGGAAATGCAGTAAGCTCACCAAAAACAGGAATCAGTGAATTCCTGAAGAATTTGCTTGCTCCCGTTACGGCAGGATTGCCGCCAATTGCCATCGTTGCTTTTGCATTTTTAGGTTCAATTATTTTAACAAACTTTATTTCAAATACGGTCACCATGCTGCTTTTCTACAGCATAGCATTGTCACTTCTGCAGGGAACCACTGTCAGCATGCCGGGCTTGGTAATTATGATTGGGCTTATGTCCTCCGTTGCATTCTTAACTCCTGCCGCATCAGTAACAACTCCAATTACCTTCGGTACCGGAGATGTCACTGTTGCCAACACCTTGAAACCAAATCTGGTTTTAATTGCGGCAGTGTTCATCGCTACCATGGTTGCGGTATGGCCTTTTATACCTATGCTGCTCTAAAATACCTTCGTTGCCCGCCGGCTTTTAGCCGGCGGGTATTTTTATTTAAGGAATGTTTATGAACGTACTTCCATTTCATCAGTTAATTAAGCTATTAAAAATATCAATTATACATAGAATCAACATATGTATTATCTATTAGACAATTGTATTGCGGACGTGATAAATTTATACATGACAAAACAGGTTAAATCCAAATCATGCTAAGGAGAATAATTAATGCTTAATGTATCGGTAAAAAACTTAAGTTTTTCTTACGATAAAGAATTGATACTTGCCGATATTAGTATGGAGGTTAAGGCAGGGGCTTTTGTGTGCTTACTGGGCCAATCAGGATGCGGTAAAAGCACTTTTTTACGCTTGCTTGCAGGATTGGAAAAACCCAGAATGGGCGAAATACTTGTAGACAATGAACCTGTTTTAAAGGCAGGCTTGCAAAGGGGAATGGTTTTCCAGGACTATGGTCTTTTTCCATGGATGAGTGCCGGAGAAAACATTATGATAGCTCTTAAGCAGAAATTTAAAAATATGAGCACCCATGAGCGCAAATTGGAAGCCATAAGAAGAATAAAAGATGTGGAATTATTAGAATCCATTTTTGATAAGCGGCCTAAAGAGCTCTCTGGCGGCATGAAGCAGCGCTGTGCCATTGCCCGGGCCTTTAGCATCGACCCTCCTATACTTCTCATGGACGAGCCCTTTGGTTCACTGGATGCAGTGACAAGGGCAAAGCTTCAGGAGCTGGTAGTTAATCTATGGAAAAAAGAGACCAAAAACCGCAAGACCATTTTTTTTGTTACTCATGATGTGGATGAAGCTCTGCTCCTGGCAACGGATATATTTGTCCTGGGCCAGTCTCCCAGCAAAATCATTTATAATTATTCATTCAACGGTGACAAAAAACTTGACAGAAAAACCATTTATGACAATCCTCAGGCTGTACAGCTTAGAAATGAGCTCATAAAAATTATACATAATGAAATACAGATGAAGACAAACAATAAAATGTGAAGAGGGGTATGGCAATTGAGAAAAATTTTAAGGTTTATATTATTATCCATTACAATAATTTCATTACTAACAGCCTGTGCTGCCGGCAACGGCGGTGAAAATACAAATAACCCGAACCTTGAGGAAAATTCAAAAGATAAGCTTAAAGTCAAAATAGCTGCCCAGGCTACTTCGGGCCAGGTATTTCAGTTCCTTGCAGAGGATAAAAATTTCCTCGCTGAAGCAGGAATAGAAGTTGAATTAACATACATAAACAATGGGACAGACGCTTTTCAGGCATTGAGTTCAGGACAGGTAGATATTATTTCCACCTACGGCACCGGCGGGCCTTTGATACAGATCGCAAACGGACAGGACTTCACAATTTTCGGCGGTTACATGATTATAGGCGCCACTCCTGTTTTTGCAAAGCCCGAGACAGTTTATAACAGCCTGGAAGATTTCAGGGGCAAAAAGATTGCCATCATGAGAGGCGGTACTCCCGATATAGTATTAAAAGGGATTTTGCATGAGGCGGGTTTTGACCTTAATAAAGACGTTACCTTCGTAGAAATGAAAAAGAATCCCGATGTAATGGAAGCGGTGCGCAACGGCGAAGTTGATTTCGGAGCCGTATCCACAGGATTTGAGCTTCAAATCGCCGATGCGGGGATGGAAATAGTCATGTGGCCGGATGAACTGTGGCCGGACCACTCCTGCTGCCGTATGATTGCAAAGACTGATTGGCTTGATGAAAATCCGGAAGCGGTGAAAAGATTGCTCCGCGCATATTTAAGGGCTGAAGAGGTTATGCAGGGAGACATGGACAGGGTGGTTGAACTGACAGTTGAAAATCTGGATATGTCTGCTGAAACGGCAAAAAGTTTCCTGTTAAGCCCCCATATAAAATACGAAACGGATCCTTATAAAAACAGTGTCATAAAGATGTGGGAAAAGATGCAAGATTTTGATTATATAGTTAATCCTGAAATCAAAGTCGAAGATCATATTGACACATCACAATATAAAGCGGCTTTAGATTCCTTGATTAAGGATTATCCAAACAGCACTTTCTTTAAAAATAAGCTGGATATGTTCAACGATAATAATATGTAAATATACATTAAGCTGTGACAGACTTGGGATGCAGGTGCATACCAAGTCTGCCTTTTACATGAAAATCTGTAATCACAATATAATTTTTTCTATTTTTTAAGGAGCATAAGCATGAAAAGATTTATAGCAGACAGATTGGGAATGATTGTGATTTTTATCGGAATAATAGTTTCCTACGAGCTTGCAACGGATATTTTTGGAATATTGGATCCCTTTTTATTTCCAGGCTTAAGCAAAATTTTACCGGGATATATTTCCCACTTTGACAAGTTGTCCAAAGGGTTTGTAAGTTCTTTGGGGCTGCTTATACCAGCATATTTTATGGCGTCGGTCTCAGGTATAAGTATTGGAGTGCTTATCGGTTTAAAAAGGCTGCTAAGAAAAAATATCACACCTTATATCAATGCCTTCAGCGCCGTGCCGGCTACTCTTATGACGCCTTTTGCCATTCATATTTTTCCCTCCTTTCGGAGTGCGTCAATATTTATAATATTTTTAGGAGCATTTTGGCCTATATTAGGTACAACGGTAAATGCAACCATGACTATTGATAAAAGATACCTGGAAAACGCAGCAACCCTGGAAATAAAGGGAGTAGAAAAATTGTTCAGGATTATACTTCCAGCAGCTTCTCCCACCATATTATCCGGTTGTGCGGTAGCTCTTAAATTCTCCTTTGTATTGCTTACTGTAGCCGAAATGTTCGGAGCCACCTCCGGTATGGGTTATTTTGTTCAATATTACTCCGACTTTGCACGTTTTGATCTTGTAATGGTGGGATTTATATTTATGGGAGTTGTATTGGTGGGAATAATGGGTTTATTTGATATTGTAAAATCGAGGATTTTAAGATGGACTATAAACAATTAAAAAAATTAAGGTTAAAGAGAAATTTAGCTTATAAAATATGTATGAGAAGGAGGATTATCCATGTTGTATACCGATTCCATGACTCCGGCAGAGAGAGCAGCGGCTATAGCCAGCGGGGCTCAAGCCGACAGGCTGCCCTGTAACCCCAATATTGCAAATGGAGTAGCCAGAATTTATGGCTGTAAGATATCCGAGTTTAATCATAACCCTAAAGCTATTGCACAAGCACAAATGGCAGCCTATCACAAGTTTGGAGGCGACAGTCTTAGAATATTTACGGATTTGTTTACCTGGGCGGAAGCTATGGGCGCAACAGTTGACTATCCTGATGATAATACTGCTGATTTAAAAAAGCCTGCTGTCTCCTGTATAGAGGACATAGGTGCCCTGCGCCCTGCTGACCCTTACAAGGACAAAAGATTGCCGGTGCACTTAGATGCGATGAAATATCTTCGGGATATGGCAAAAGACGAAATAAAATGCTCAGCCGGTATTGTAGGACCTTTTACCAATGCCTTTTTTCTCTTTGGCGTAGATGAAAGCTTAAAGCTGATTCATAAAAATCCGGAAGCGCTGCATAAGCTTTGCAGAATTTCTCTTGAGACCTGCAAGGAATATGCCAAAGCAGTTATGGATATTGGCTTAAATCCCACAATTTCCGAACCCATGTCTTCAGGTACCGTTGTCGGTGAAAAAGCCTTCCGCGAATTCTCGCTGCCCTATTTAAAAGAGCTCATTGATTTTATCAGGGAATATAACGGTACTAAAGTAATGCTTCATATATGCGGACAGACCAAGAAGATATGGAAGGATGTTGCCGATTTAGGTATAGGAGGCATGAGCATTGATAACGTTGCCAGCTTAAAGGATTGCAAGATTGCCATTGGGGATAAAACCAGGATACTTGGCAATGTGGACCCTAGCGGGGTAATGTATTTAGGTACACCGCAGGATGTGCGCATCAAAACTCTGGAGTGCATTTTGGATGCTTATGATTCTCCGAAAGGATATGTTGTCATGTCAGGATGCAGCCTGCCTGTGGAAACGCCCTTTGAAAACATTCAGACGATGATGGACACAGTGAGGGAAGTGGGGTATCCAGTGGACTGCGATAAGATAAAATATATGCTTGAGGCTGCAGCAGGCAAGGCTTAAAGCTTTAACCGGGAGGGATCAAATATAAATGAGAAGTAAGGAAGAGCTTTTAAGATTATTGTCGGAATGCGTAGAAAAAATGGAGGATGAAGAGGTTGTTACGGTGGCCGAAGAATATATACAGGCCGGATATCCTGCCATTGAAGGAGTTTTAAACGGCCTGACGGACGGCATGAACAAGGCTGCAGCCATGTATGAAAATGAGGAATACTTTATTCCCGAGCTCTTAATTTGTTCGGATGCAATGTATAATGGACTGGATGTTTTAAAGCCCCATCTTGAAAAATCCGAAACTGAGCCTAAATGCAAGGTTGTCATAGGGGTTGTGGAAGGGGATACCCATGATATCGGGAAGAATTTAGTAAAAATCATGCTGGAAACGGCGGGATATGAAATAATAGATTTAGGGCGCGATGTACCTGTCAACAATTTTATAAGTGCGGTAAAGGATGAAGGGGCAAAAATACTTGCTTTATCTACGCTTATGTCCACAGCCATGAGCAATATGAAAAGGATAATAGAGCTATTGGCAGAAGAAGGACTTCGGGACGATGTAAAAGTTATTGTAGGAGGAGGGCCAATTTCAGATGAATTCGCCAAAAATATAGGCTCCGACGGTTATGCAAAAAACGCAGTGGAAGCGGTCAAATTGGTAAACCGTCTGATGGGAAATATATAATTAAGCTTGTAAAATAGAATCCAATATCCTCAAAAACCACAAAACAGGCCGATGATTTATTGCTCATAGAAAAGAATGATTTAAGCAATATTAAGATTTTGCAGTCTTATGAGCAAAATGCAAATGCCCAGGGTCAAATCCCAACAATTATAGATTTCACCTCATTGACGATTATGTTGTTTATGAAGATAGAGACTTATATTGGAAGGTTCAGGATGTGAGGACTAAAGAGATATACAAAAGCCAAGAAAACATAAGTAACCTTACCATAGCTGACCCTTATTACATGTCTTTTGGAAAGTATATATATATTTTGAAATATATCGAGGATGAGTCTGTACTTGCGTTCGATACAGAGGCTAAGGAATTCATTGTAATACATGATAATAAGTAAGAGGATATCAATAATCTTCTTGCAGCATGAACAGAAAGATCTAATGACTGGGTTTCTAAAGAGATATGCCACATCTGATTTTGGATATATAAGCATTCTGTTTATTATCCATTAAAACGTGGTATAATGTTGATAGTTTAAGTGGATGTCCTAAACTAAAAACCTTGTCAAAGGTGAAGTGAGGTAATGCTATCATGGACGATGAATTAAAGAATATGTTAATAAATATTATGGAAGGCCAGGAAGCATTGAGGCTGGATGTTTCGAATTTAAAGGAAGGCCAGGAAGCATTAAGACTGGATGTTTCGAATTTAAAGGAAGGCCAGGAAGCATTAAGACTGGATGTTTCGAAAATCGGAGTTAAAATTGACGGAGAGATTTCAGATAAGCTTAAATTATTGTCTGACGAGCAGAGTATGATTAGAAGAGAAGTTGCGGAAATCAACCAGGGAAGGCTTGCAGACAGACAAATAATACAAGACATCAAGCTTTCAGTAGATACTTTACATAACAGACAAAGACAACAGGAGAATAAAATAATAGAGATGGATAAAAAGCTTGCAAAATAACAAGTCATGGTTTAAAAGAGCATGAAGGCCAATGCTCTTTTTTATATTCTTCGAATCCTTACTTCTTACCTGTATATGTCCGCGGCTTTCTGTCTTCGGTTTTTAAATTTCACTAAAAGACAAAAAAATGTGAACTGTCCCTTTCCCTGGTTGCGCTTGCGAATTATATATGGTATACTTTAAAACAAATCAATCTGTTATATAACAATAACAAAATAGGGGGAGTGTAATATGTCAGGACAGACACCGAAATCAAGTACTATAGATACAGTTTTAGAAGAGCAAAGGGTTTTCAACCCTCCCGAGAGAATTAAGGAAACGGCACATATAAGGAGCTATGAGGAATATAAGGAGCTGTATGATTATTCCATAAAAGAGCCTGAAGCCTTCTGGGCTAAGCAGGCAGAGCTTGTGGATTGGATAAAGCCATTTAAAAAAGTTTACGAGGGAGACCTTGTTGAAGGTGAACACAAATGGTATTTAGGCGGGAAATTAAATGTGTCTGCAAACTGTATAGACCGGCACATCAATACCTGGAGAAAGAACAAAGCGGCAATTATCTGGCAGGGCGAAAAAAGGGATGAGACAAGGGTTTTAACCTATAACGAATTATATAATCAGGTATGCCGCGTTGCAAATACTTTAAAAAAATGGGGAGTAAATAAGGGAGACAGGGTGGCATTATATATGCCAATGATTCCCGAACTTGCCATAACAATGCTGGCTTGTTCGCGAATAGGTGCCATACACAACGTTGTTTTCGGAGGTTTCAGCGCCGACAGCTTAAGAGACAGAATAAACGACTCGGGTGCCAGAATACTCATTACAGCCGATGCCGGTTTCAGAAGAGGTGCATACATTCCGCTGAAGGATAATGCAGACAAGGCATTGGAAGGCTGTCCGGGAGTGCACACCTGCATAGTTGTAAAGCATACAGGTGCGGATATTAATTTCTGGACTCAAAGGGATAAATGGTGGCATCATGAGATAAATTCTCCGGATATATCATCAGTATGTCCGCCGGAGGCTATGGATTCGGAGGATCCATTATTCATACTGTACACATCGGGCAGCACTGGAAAGCCTAAAGGGGTTATGCATACAACAGGGGGATATCTTGTATATACTTCCTTGACCATGAAATATATATTTGACTTAAAGGAAGAGGACACATTCTGGTGCACGGCAGACAGCGGCTGGATTACCGGGCATTCTTATGTGATATACGGCCCTCTTGCATTAGGCGCCACCACCCTTATGTATGAGGGACTTCACAATTACCCTAACCCTGACAGGTTGTGGCAGGTGATTGAAAAATACAGAGTAAGCATTTTCTATACAGCACCTACAATTATAAGGGGCCTGATGAAAGAAGATGAGGAATGGGTCAAAAAGCATGATTTATCAAGCTTGAGGCTTTTAGGTACTGTAGGAGAGCCAATAAACCCTGAGGCCTGGGTTTGGTATCATAAAGTGGTAGGCAATGAAAAATGCGCCATTGTGGATACCTATTGGCAGACTGAAACAGGCGGTGTAATAATTACTCCCCTTCCGGGAGCAATCCCCACAAAGCCAGGTTCTGCAGCAATGCCTTTTTTTGGAATTGAACCGGCAATTGTGGATTCCAACGGTGAAGAATGTGACTCCAAAGACGGCGGCAGCCTTATAATAAAGCGTCCCTGGCCGGGACTTATGAGGGGTGTATATAACGCACCTGACCGTTTCAGGGAAACTTACCTTACAATGTATCCCGGCAATTATTTTACAGGAGACGGAGCCCGTGTTGACGAAGACGGATATTACTGGCTGTTAGGCAGGGTAGATGATGTGCTTAACGTATCGGGACACCGCTTAAGTACAGCCGAAATTGAAAGCGCACTGGTAAGCCATAATAAAGTAGCAGAAGCTGCAGTTGTAGGATATCCTCATGATATAAAAGGCGAAGGAATTTACGCATATGTACTTTTGAAGAATAATGCCAAAGCCAGCAGCGAACTAAGAGCACAATTAGGCCAGCATGTCCGCAAGGTCATAGGGCCTGTTGCCAGCCCGGATAAAATTCACATAGTAGAGCAGCTCCCCAAAACAAGAAGCGGTAAAATAATGAGGCGTATTTTAAGAAAAATTGCTTCAGGTGAATTTGAACAATTAGGAGATACTTCTACTTTATCCAATCCTGAATCTGTAGATGAACTTATAAAAACCAGAGAAGAATAAAGAACACCCGCTGACCTTGGGTCAGCGGGTGTTTACTTGACTAAATATGGAAATAAATATAAAATTTATTTATAAGCTACCCACTGTTCAATTTGAACAAAAAGCCTATGAAGTTTCTCCATGTCAAACAAAGACATTAATAGTTTCTAGTGCTATTATTTTCCTATGACAGCCATGACTAAAGTACCAAATTAATTCAAGTTTATGAACCAATATAAGCTTTGTTAAAAAAACACAATACCTGCTCATTTTACTCATCTATTAAACTTACAGCATACTATATATTCCATTTATCTATTATGAAGTATATTTATAAATTTATAATAATTTTCTCACTAAATATGAGCTAAAAAGCTTATTTATTTTGCTGCCGTGGGCATTTCGGCTTATGCTACGCCTACCGGCAAGTCCAAGAGCGCACAGAAATTGGCTGCTTAATAAGTTTTTGAAACCCATGGAATATAAAACTATAAAAATTTTCATATAAATAAACAGAAAACTTTTATCAGTTTATGCGCCTCTTTTGTAAGGGGTGAAATAATAAATAGGAGGTAAGAAAAATGTCAGAAAAATTAACAAACGCAATGGCGGAACTGGATGAAGATTTAGTGTTCAGCACAGTTAAAGAGCTTCAGGAAAGCGGGACTCCGGCTTTGGAAATCATAGCTGCACTTCAGAAAGGTATGGACATCATCGGTGAAAGATTCGAGGCCAAGGATTATTTCTTATCGGAATTGATTTTATCAGGAGACGTATTTTCAAGTGCAGTAGCTCTCTTAGGTGATTCCTTTTCAGCTGATACGCCTAAGCTAGGAACAGTTGTAATGGGTACTGTAAAGGACGACATTCACAATATAGGAAAAGACATTGTCGTTTCATTATTAAGCTGCAATGGCTTTAAAGTTGTAGACGTAGGTATTGATGCTCCCGCTGAAAAATTTATCGAAGCCATAAACCGGCACAATCCACAGGTAATAGGCATGTCTTGTCTTTTGACTTCCTGTTTTGACAGCATGAAAAACATAATTGAAGAAATCGATAAAGCAGGCTTAAGGGAAGGAAGAAAAATCTTAATTGGCGGAGGCACCATAACAGGTACAGTTTCAGAATATGTTAAGGCCGATGCTTACACCAACAGTGCACAGCAGGCAGTGCCCCTCTGCAAGAAATTGATGAATATAGCCTAAAAAACTTCATGAAATAAAGTATAAAACCCTGACATGTAAAATAAATAAAGAGGTGAATTTTTATGAAGACTCCACAGGAAATGTACGATGAACATTATGCGAGGCTTAAAAGAGCTTTTACCTTCGAAAAACAGGACAGGCCGCCTATTGCCTTTAACTGTGATGTTTTTACCACAAGATACATGGGTATTAAATTAGCTGAACTCATAACCGATACAGAAAGAGCCAACACTCTTATGATGATGGGTACACTGCTCTTCGGAAAAGGCGAAATAGATGCCGGCGGAGCCGGCTCGTATCCTCCGGGAAGAGAAACTACAACTCATATGAAGCTCCCCGGCCGTGAGCTTGGAGAAGACGAGCTATGGCAGATGAACGAGCAGGAAATAATGACTGCTGATGATTATGATACAATCATCAACAAGGGCTACGGCTACTTCAAAGGAGAGTATTCCAAGAGAATAAACGGCGGTGCAATGGTTGAAAAAATGAAGGAAATGGGTCCTGTAATGGGGAGGCTTTCAAAGGTTTTAAGGTCGATCGGTATCGTCAGCTTAAGTCCTGTCTTATCTGACGTATTTACCGAAACCTTTATGTCCATGAGATCTATGCCTGAATTCTTAAGAGACCTTCGCCGCATCCCCGATAAGGTGGAAGCAGCTTTTGATGTTGCTATTGAAGAGCATATTCCGCAGCTTAGGAAAATGATCCAGACCGTGAAGCCTTTGGCTGTATTTGTCGGGGGCTCACGCTCTGCGTTCCTTTCAGCTAAATTGTTTGAACGCTTCGACCTTAAATACAGAAAGATGATTGTTGATACAGCTATAGAGGAAGGCGCTTTTGTTAACTTCCATCTCGATGCCGACTGGGAACCCAAGTTCAATTACTTCCTGGACTTCCCCAAACATAAATGCGTGCTTACATTGGACGGTACCTGCGATATATTTAAAGCTAAAAAGGTTTTGGACGGTCATATGGCGTTGCAAGGCGACGTTCCCGCATCCCTTTTAACTTTGGGTACTCCTGATGAAGTATACAATTATTGTATGAGGCTGATAAAAGAAGTTGGTCCTGAAGGCTACATACTTGCTGCAGGCTGCAGTGCTCCTCCTAATGCAAAGAAGGACAACATTGAAGCCATGGTTTGTGCAGTTACAGGAAAATAAACTAACCCAAATTGGCTGCCTTGAAGTTTTAATTTCCAGGCAGCCTCTTTTTATTTGTAAATATTGTAATCTTAAACTTATCTTTGTGTAGTATAATATATATAGAAATTCCAGGTACGTGAGCAGAATATTTTATATTAAATTGGGGGAAGGAAAAATGAATCTGATTATTTTCGGAGGTTTTTTAGGCTCGGGCAAGACCAGTCTTATATTATCCCTCGCACATCATATAATTGATAAATCGGTTATAATCGATAAACCCAAGCTTGTTATTATTGAAAATGAAATAGGTGAGACGGGGATTGACGATAAGATATTAAAATCCGGGGGATACAGCGTCAAAGAATTGTTCGCCGGCTGCATATGCTGTACCTTATCCGTTGATTTAACCACTACCATCAATGATATTTATAGAAATATAAATCCCGAGTGGATTATTATAGAGTGTACCGGCATTGCATATCCTGGAATGGTTATGGATTCATTGAAGAAATACACACAGGGAATCGACATGATAAAAGTTGTAACCGTTGTGGATGCCGAGCGCATGGAGGAGCTTACGGATATCACTCCTGTTTTGGTTGAAAAGCAGGTAAAAGACGGAGATGTGGTTTTAATAAACAAAATCGATCTTATTTCTGAAGAAGAGCTTAAAAAGGCAGAGGAGCATGTGGCTGAAATTAATTCAAATGCCAAAATTTATAAGGTTTCTGCAAATCAGGATATAGTTAAGGGTTTATGGAATGAGGTGACAGGTTAATGGATGAAAACAAGCATCCTCACAAACATGATGAAAATTGCGACTGCGGCCGTAACCATGAACACGAGCATGACGAAAACTGTTCCTGCGGTCATGACCATTATCACGGCCATTCACATGAGGAAATATTCGGAGCTAAGGATGAAATACCGGGAGTCTTTTCCCATTCCATTGAAATGAATTTAGAAAATAAAATTACTGCAGAGGAACTTAAAGAGGCTTTAACAAAATGGATTGAAGGCCTTAAAAATTGGGTAAGCACAAATAAATATTATATAGGCCACGTTAAAGTATTTGCCGGAAGCGATGATGTAAACCTGTGGCTTTCCACCACAGGCCGTCAGATAAATGTAAAGACTTCGGAAAATTCCACGGACAAAATCATGGATAAATTCACAATAAACATTACAGCTATTATCTTTGGTGCACAGGAAAAAGCACTTAAAGATGAAGCCATAAAAGGTTTAGAAGAAATTTTCAAATATAAATTAAGTGGTGAGAATAATGAATCTTCCAAATAAAATAACACTTTCCCGTATTTTTCTTGTACCAGTATTTATGCTGTTTATAATTCCCATACCCGAATGGATGCTTACAAGTGAATATTTAAGCTTCATGCATGAGATTTTGCTGGATACCAACAATTTTATATTAAACTACGGAAACTATGTAGCGGCGGTTATTTTCATAATAGCTGCCAGCACGGACAAAGTAGACGGCTATATCGCCCGAAAGAAAAACCTGGTCACCAAATTCGGCATATTTTTAGACCCTATTGCCGATAAGCTTTTGATTGCGGCAGCGCTCATCGCCTTGGTGCAAAGGAATCAGATAAACGGCTGGGCAGCCATGATAATTATATCAAGGGAGTTTATTATAACAGGCTTCAGACTGGTGGCCGCAGGGGAAAAGCTGGTGCTGCCTGCAGGAATATGGGGTAAATTAAAGACTGTCATTCAATCAGTTGCGGTGGCATTGGCACTTTTAAAAAATTACCCTTTATCCTTGATAAGCAATTTTAGGTTCGATGCCTTTGTAATGTTTCTTGCAGTTATCATTACCGTTTACTCAGGCTATGATTACATTGCAAAGAACAGCAATGTCATTAAAGAAACATGATAAATTAAATAGCAGATGGGCAGTCATATACATAATATAATATGCAGAGACTTATTTTAAATAAGGAGAGTCCATGTATAATTATTATTACAAGACCAATATGATATACCCTAATGTGGTGGCTTATAAAAGAGGGGATGTAAACGGTGACAAAGTCCCCGACAATGTGTATTTAACGGGTGTAAAAACCCAGGACAGTCCATTTCTTCAAAACATAACCCTGGTTGTACAGGACGGGATGACGGGGATATTTATAAGCGTACCCCTTAAGCAAAATGAGGGATACGAGCCCGCATTGTTTTTAGGTGATTTCAACGGGGATGGTGTGGAAGACATAATGGTAAGCATCAATTCCGGCGGCAGCGGCGCAATAATGTACCATTACATTTATACATTTTTAAACAACATGGCAAAGGTTATATTTGATTTTGAAGAGTATAACGACAAATACAGTTATAAGGTTAACTACATGGATAACTACAAGGTTGAAGTTATAAGCGAAGAAAACAAAGAAAAATACATTATAGATATATCTCTAAGAGATAAAGAATATTTAGACGAAATTTACGATGAAAATGGTAACCTGAAAAGCCCCATTGAAGGTTTTGTAAATCCCCTAAGCGGATTATATCCCGTAGATTTTGACTCGGATAAGGTCTATGAGCTTTTGGCTTATCAAAAGATAGCCGGCCGATATAATGCGGATTCCTTAGGATATATACTGAATACTTTGGGATGGAAAGATAAAAAATTCCAGCTTGACAATCAAAACGTAGCAATATTCGGCTCACAAATGTGAGCCGTTTTACGTTTAAAAAAAAGCGCTATATTATTAATAGAATATAGGGTTTTATTTTAGATATAAAACATGAGCTGGAACCATATAGCGAATTATTATTGTTTGTGGTATCATTGATATAAGAATTACATGTATAGGGCAGGTAGATAAACTTTGAAAGATTTAATTATTTCTGCTGTAGAAGAACTAAATGAGGAAAAGGTATATAAACTTGTAGAGGTAGCTTTAGACAACGGTTTAAGTATAAAAGAAATTATTGACAGTGTGAAAACAGGAATGGATCGTGTAGGAAAGCTTTACGAAGAAAAAAGTTATTATATAGCGGACCTTATTATGGCGGGTATCATTTTTAAAGAAATTCTTAAAATGAAAAATATGCAGCCGGAAAAAGATGATAATGAAAACACAATAGGTACAATTGTTATCGGCACTGCGAAAGGCGATCTTCATGATATTGGTAAATATATTTTTTCCGGAATTGCAAAAAGTGAAAATTTGAAAGTTATTGATTTAGGCACTGATGTATCTTCGGAACAATTTATAAGCGCAATTAAAAAATATAATCCTGATATAGTTGGCATCAGTGCAATTCTTACGTTAGCTATTAACAGCATGAAAAATATAATTGATTCTATAGAATCCTCAGGATTACGAAATGGTTTGAAAATAATAATCGGAGGCTGCTCGGTATCAAAGGAAGTTTGCAGATTTGTAGGTGCAGATGCATATACCAAAGATGCATCAGATGGGATGAAAACCTGCCTTAAATGGATAGCTGAAAAGAGTGAAGAAAAAAATGAGTAATGTACCAATATATATTAGTATAGCTGAAGATATAAAGGAACAAATAATGGCGGGTAAACTGGCTCCTAAAGATATTATTCCAAGCGAATATACTCTTTGCGAACAATATAATACCAGTAGAATGACGGTACGTAGAGCACTAAGTACTTTAGTTACTGACGGTTTTATATACTCTATACCCGGAAAAGGCTATTTTGTCAGTGAACCAAAGCTAGGTAAGTATATTCTTGAATTCGATGAAAAGAAAAGTATTGGCGTAAAAATTGATGAAGAAAAATTACTGAATGTAGATATTATAAACCCAACAATCGAACTGGTTTATAACCTTCAAATACCGCAGAACAAAAGGGTAGTAACAATCAAATCCTTATTTTTAAATAATGGCAACCAGGTAGCCTATGACGAAAAATATATACCTTATTATACTGGTATACCTATTGTAGAAGAGGAAATATCGCTTATGACTTTTAAGGATATGGTATCAAACAAATCCTCCTCTTTTGCTCTTAAGAAGCAGCTAAAAATAGCAGTAAATAAAGCAAGTAAGGATATAGCCGATTTGCTTGATATTAATCCTAATAAAGCGATAGTAATAATTGAGCAAAAAATATCTGATGAGAATTATCAGCCGGTTGGTTGGAGAAAAATATTTTGCAGAAACGATTATTTTAATTTATCAGCAGTTTCAACAAAGAAGGAAGATATTTGAGGTTATTTATGGAAAGGCAATTATATCTTAATATTGTAAATAATATAAAAGATAAGATAATAAAAGGAATACTAAAGCCAGGGGATAAGCTGCCTACAGAGATTGAAATGTGTAGTATCTATAATGCTAGTAAATCAACTATCAGGCATGTACTTGTTCTGTTAGCTAATGAAGGATATGTTTATTCCATACCTAGAGTTGGCTCTTATATTAAGAGTCCTTCTTCAAATAATTATCTAATAAGATTTGATGAAATGAATATGGGTGAAAATAAGATTGAAAAGATAGAGGTTAAAAGTGCCCGTATCATTAAAATGGAGGAAATTCCTTTTGTCTTTGAAAACATATCATCAGGAGGACGCGCATTTGAAATATCTAGAATTTTTTATACTTTTGGTATGCCTATTGCTTATGATTTAAAGTATATGATTTTTAAAAAGAGGCTGGTAATACCTACAGATGAGCTTGAATTTGCAAACTTCGCTGATATAATAAGGCAGAATATTTCTCTGTTTACCCTCAAAAGTGAGCTGCATGTGTCAGGAATAGACGCAGATGATAATCTTATGAATATTTTAGGGCTTAAAGATAGCATCCCATTATTAAAAGCTGAACAGCTTTATAGTGACAAATATGATAAGCCCTTCGCTCTTTCAATCACATATTACAAATATTCATTTGCGGAAATTATTGCAGAATCGATATAGCATATAAGTTTATACCTCAATGATAGTTTCCAACAGATTTAAGTAAAAATCTATTTATTATGAGAGTTCTGTTTTGTTCTTAAGCTCTGATTTTGAAGCAGTGCTTAATGTAACAAGGGAGGACTCTTTTTTAAACTTAAAAAAATGTTGACAAGCCATATCGATTTTGTTAGTATGGACTTGTACAGGGCAAATAAAATGCGGAGATGATATATGAATAATCTAATAGTTGCATGTGAGACACTAAAAGATGAGGTATATAAATCGTTGGAGATAACAAAGTGCAATTTCCCAGTCTTATGGCTGGATTCAAAATATCATCTTGATACAACAAACTTAAAATTGAGGCTACAGTATGAAATTAACTGCCATGAGGGATTCGATAATATCTTGCTCGTCTATGGAAACTGTGGTAACGCAGTAGTTGGTCTTGAAGCTACAACAGCAAATCTTATTTTACCAAATACTGAAGATTGTATATCAATGATATTGAAAAAAAACAACTCTGCCATACGGTGTTTTAATAATGCATATTTTTTAACCGGAGGATGGTTAGAAAGTTCAATAGGTTTATATTCCGAATTTGAATATTGTTGTAAAAAGTATGGTATTAAAAAAACAAATTATATTTTTGGCGAAATGCTTAAAATGTATAATAAACTTATACTCATTGATAATGGTACATATTGTCTCGATAAATATAAGGCTAAAGCAGAAATGCTTTCAAAGTTGCTGAATCTAGAGCTTGCTGTGGAAAATGGCTATATTGATATCATTTTGAAACTTTTTACCGGACAATGGGATGATGACTTTATTAAAGTGAAGAAGGGTAACAGTATAAAGCTTGAGGATTTTAGAATAGTAACTGGTAATAAAGCTAATTTTTTTGACGATATTGGTATGTACAAGAATGACCAGAAGTAAAAGAAAAATATTCAGCGATTAATCGTTAAGCTGATTTTGGAATGGTCGCCCTGTATAGTTAAATCCAAATCTGCTTAACAGATTTTAATTAAATTAAGGAGGTTTTATTATGATTGACCCAAAAGCATTGTATCAGGAAAGGCTGGATGACATAATTGCTACTACTAACCATAAAGAGCCCAAAAGGGTACCTGTTATGGCCAACATGAGTTACTGGACGTTAGCGTATGCTAATGCAAAGTTTCGCGACGTGTACAAAGATGGTGATTTACTTGCCGAAAAATACACAAAATTCTTAGACGATATATACTTTGATTCAACTTTTTTTGTCGGTATTTCTACTCCTTTTGAAATTATTGAGATATTAGGTTCAAAATCATTCTTTATATCTGAAGATGGTACAACCCTACAGCATCATGAAAATGCAGCCATGCTGCCAGAAGATTACCCTGAATTTATTAAAGATCCTATGAAATTTATGATTGATGTCCTTGCGCTAAGAAAATTTCCTAATCTGAATAAAAGCAGGGAGGAAGCGTACGAAACATTAAAAACAGCGTTAAAAGCATATGTAAATTGGCGAGCGTGTAATGCGAAGGTATCAGCTCTTGCCAAAGGGAAATATGGCCTTGTAGAAGTAACCGGACCTAGTAAAGCATACGCACCTGCTGATCTTATTTTTGATAGGCTGAGAGGCTTTGCCGGAATGCTGACAGACATAAGAAGAGCTCCTGGATTATTGGAAGAGGCTGTAAACGCTTTATCCCCTATATACACTAATCTTGCTACCAGTTCAATAAATAGTCCTTTCCCATATTCCAGATCAACGCTCCATTGCCCAACATACCTTGGTGCGAAAAATTTTGAAAGATTCTTTTGGTCGACATATAAAGAGATGCTTTTAAAAATACACGAAAAAGGCTGCAAAACACTTATGTTCCTTGAGGGTGAATGGGAAAAATACTATGACTACATTAATGAGCTGCCAAAATCATCCGCACTTGGTTTTATAGAATATGATGACGTAATTGAGGCCAAGAAAAGGGTTGGTAATACTATAACTATTGTGGGCGGCGTTCCTTTGAATAAGCTCCGTTTTGCACCAAAGCAGGAATGCATAGATTTTGCAAAGAGAATAATTGATGAATGTGCACCGGGTGGGGGTTTTATATTCTCTACTGATAAAGCACTGATCTCAAAAGATGATGTCAACATAGATAACTTTAGAGCAGTTAATGAATTTGTCCATGAATATGGAAAATATTAATGGAGAGGAGGTGCAGTATGGATAAAGAATTTTCTGTTATTGAACTGTTGGAAGAGCTTAAAAAGGATGATTCATGGTTAGAAGGCGACGATGAAGCAAGGGCAAAGATTATTAAAAGTTTTATGTTCTCTTTAGTGGAAATTTAATTGGTAACTCGTTGTGCTGGCTTTATATACAAGCAAAAATTGCAGATGAAAAACCCAGCATAATATTGTAACCTATCATTATCATTAATGGACAAACTGATGATAGAGGTAACAATATTTGCTGGATCTTGATGAGTAATTCTATCATAGATATTTAAAAAAACTAAAAGACTTGGAATTTATCATACTTAAGTAATTTAGTAATTTTAATACTGCTATACAAGGATTAATGTAATTTTAAAAAATGAAATGGAGGAAATTTATTATGGTAGATTTAAAAGCTTTGACAGCCTTAATTGGTGAGCTGGATGAGGAAAAAGTTCTAGAGGTACTTAAAAGTTTCGTAGCCACAAACCCGTCTGAAGAAGAAGCGCAGAAAGTAGTTGCGGCCTGCCAGAGCGGCATGGCGATTGTTGGAGAGCTATATGAAAAAGGTGAATACTTTGTTGGTGACCTTATATTTGCTGGAGAATTATTAACAAACGCCATCAACACATTAAAGCCTGTATTAGGTACCGACAGCAGTGCAAATGTAGGTTCAATAGTACTTGGAACTGTTGCAGGAGATCTGCATGACATAGGTAAGAACATATTCAAGAGCATGTCTGAGGCTGCCGGGTTTGTCGTTTATGACCTAGGCATAGATCAGCCTGCCAGTGCATTTATTGAAAAAGTAAAGGAAGTAAAACCTGTAGCAGTTGGTATGAGCGGAGTATTAACTCTTGCATTGGAGGCAATGAAAGATACTGTAGACGCTCTCAAAGAAGCAGGATTAAGAGACAGTGTCAAGATTATAATCGGAGGAAACCCTGTTACTAAGGAAGCTTGTGAACAGATAGGTGCAGATGCATTCACAACTAACGCTGCTGAAGGCGTTAAGATCTGCCAAGGGTGGGTGAAGTAAGTTGTCTGAAGCAGTATCAAAATATGATGTAGGAATACTTAAACAGGAAAGAAAAGAGCTGTTTGATGACTTATATAATGGAAGGATTCCAAAGAGAGTGCCAATAACTATAAAAGTGAATAATGATTTTGGCATGCAATATGTCGGTATGGACACAATTGACGTACAGTGGCATCCGGCAAAAATGGAAGAAGCTGCTGATGCAATTTGTCGTGACTTTTTTTCAGATACTAATCCATTTGGTTCAAGGCGATATCCGGCATTTTATCAATTCATGGGGGCAAAAACATTTGTGATGGGCTCCAATGGCTTTTTACAGCATCCTGAGAGTCAAGGCATGTATGTCGAAGACTATGATGATTTCATAAGAAACCCCTACGACTGCCTGATTGAGAAGATACTTCCAAGGCTTTACACAGCACTTGATACAGACTCAAGTAATAAGGCAATTGTCATGGCAATAGGAATGACGGCACAGAAAGATGACTATGCAACGGCTGCTGCAATAAAGAAAAAGATGAATGAGAAATACGGCTATTTCGAGCCACCGGCGAATTCTGCTGGAAATGCAGTTTTTGCACCTTATGACTTTATTGCAGATAACTTAAGAGGCTTCACCGGGATTTCAATGGATATAAGGAGATGCCCGGAAAAAGTAATTGCTGCTTGCGAAGTTGTCACACCCATGCTGATTAAAAGAGGGATTTCAAAAAATCCTAATTTGATGGGCGATTGCTATGTACCACTTCATATGGCTCCATATATGAGGGAAAAGGATTTCGAAAAATTTTATTGGCCCACTTTTAAAAAGTTTGTTGAAGGAGTTATGGATTCTGGACAGGGGATATCTTTCTTTTGTGAGAATGACTGGTCAAGATACCTTGATTACCTTCTTGAGCTTCCAAAAGGTATAAGGATGAGGTTCGAATACGGCGATCCTAAGCTTATTAAAGAAAAGCTGGGTAAAAAGCATATAATATCAGGTTTCTATCCACTTTCGCTTTTAAAAACCGGGACAAGAGAACAGTGCATAGATAAAGCAAAAGAACTTATGGACATACTGGCACCAGGCGGAAGATATTATTTCGATGTTGATAAGGTTCTTGCAACCTATGAGGGCGGCAAGGAAAACTACATTGCTGTATTAGATTTTGTTCATGAGTATGGGAGATATTAAAGGGGGAAGATTTATGGATTGGATAAAAGAATCAAAGTATTACATAGTATGGGAAAAATATGAAGACCAGCATCCAGAACTCTTTGAAAGAAATAAGTCAGCTATGAAGGATAGGTTTGAATCTTACCAGGATATGATGTTCGATTTTTTAATGTCCCTTCTTTTCTAAAGTTATTAGTTTAAAAAATTCTAATATTTAAATTTTTAAATAAGAGGAGGCAAAATTGATGGGAGAAGTAAAATTAGAGGAAAATTCAATGAAGGAAGAATTATTAAAACCCAAGGTAGAATTAAGAGGTTATATAGCGCTGATCCTGGCTATATTGGTTTTTTCAGGGATATTTGCAAATTTTAATAATATATTGAGGATATTTGACTATACAACACTTTTGGGTAAGTATGGGAAGGTATTTAAAGATGCAACGGCCGGATTTAGAGGTTCAGGCGGTATAGGTGCAAGGGAAGGATTTATGTTTGCACTTGAAGTACTTCCGGCAGTTGCTTTAGCATTAGGCTTAATTAATGTAATTGAAGGACAAGGCGGACTGAAAGCCGCACAAAGATTATTAAATCCGATTTTAAGACCACTTATGGGAATCCCTGGATGGACAGGCCTGGCATTGGTCGGCAGCCTTCAAAGCAGCGATACCGGCGCTGCGCTTACTTCAGACTTAGTAAATAATAATTTAATAACAGAAAAAGAGTTAGGTATTTTTTCAGCATTTTTATTTTCCGCTTCTGCTACAATAGGTAGCTATTTTTCAGCCGGAATAGCATTGGTACCATTTTTCGAGGATAAATTGCCCATGGTGCTTCCAATGCTGGTAGCTATAGTATGTAAAGTAATAGGCGCTAATCTTATGAGATTGTATATTATTTTTGCAGAGAGAAGGGTGGAGGCAAAGAATGGCAAGTAATCAACCAACAGGTAACATAATGAATGATTTTGTCCAAGGATGCAGAAAAGGAGTAGAGACCAATTTATATAACCAGGTGCCTAACTTTATTATGGCATATGTATTAATTCAAATACTTGAAATAACAGGATTAATGTCAATAATCGGAAAAATATTAGGTCCTATAATGGGTTTATTCGGATTACCTGGTGAAGCTGCAGCTGTTCTAGTTACTGCATTTCTTTCCATAGCCGGTGCAATAGGTGCTACAGCAAGTTTAGTACAAAAAGGAACATTAGTCGGTATCCAGTGCGCAATATTACTCCCTATGATATATTGTATGGGGCAACAAGTGCAGCAATTAGGAAGAATACTTGCAGTAGCTCAAACACCTAAAAAGTATTATGGTCCATGTATGATAATAGCAGTTATAAACTCAATAATAGCTGGATTTATAATGAGAGTTATTGTTAGTTTCTTATAGTAGTTTTTACGGGGATATATCAATATTTCCAACAAATCCTTATCTATTGCTTATAGGTATTGAAAGATTTTAGGCAGATTTACTGATTATCCCCGCTTACATTTTTACTGCATATCAAACTTTTGTATTGATGCTCAAATAAATTAATGGAAAGGTATTAAAGGAGGAGAAATTATCCATGTTAAAGAAGAGTTATAAATTTTGGATTAACTTATTGTCCGGTCCTTTAGTATGTCTTTTAGTTTACCTGATTCCAATACCCGGAATGGATCCAAACGGACATATAACCGTTGCTTTATTTGCCTGGTTGATATTTTGGTGGATGTTAAAGCCCGTACCATGGGTTATCACATCTTTTGTTCCTATTTTATTTTTTACTGCCACCGGTTTATTAAGTATCAAGGAGATTGCATCGTTTTATGGAAATCCCATATTCCAGTTGTTGATGGGTGTATTCCTCTTAAGTATAGCTATCGAAAAACATGGCATTGGTGAAAGACTGACACTTAGCATTTTAACTGTTAAATGGATAAAAGGCTCTGTTATACGAACGATGTTTATGTTTATGGTGGTTTCGGCTATATTAGCATCGATAATTAGCGCCAGCGGATTAGCTGTATTAATACCGATTGGCACTGCAACCATCACAAACTTGGTTAAAAAATATGAAGAAAAAGGTATTGAGGTAAGCCCTGCCAGACTTGGAACTACTTTTACTTTAGCAGCTTTATATGGAGCTGAGGCAGGATGTGTAATGACACCTTTGGGAGCACCTCATAATATGATTTCATTATCATTACTTGAAAATACAACCCGCATTACTATAACTTTTACACAATGGATGTTCACTGGGGTTATCATTGGAATAATCCTGTTACTGTTAGGATATTGGGTAATTAAATGGTTATTTAAACCAGGAGTTGAGAATCTTCCCGGTGAATTTGAGGAATTCAAAAATCAGCTAAAAGCATTAGGGCCAATATCAAAGTCCGAAAAGATGGTTATTATAGCAATAGTTGTTATGGCTGTGATGTTAATTCTTCCATCATTTGTATCATCATTTAAATTTATGGATATATATTGGGTGGTGACTTTCATAGGGCTCCTCCTATGTATGCTTCCTGCCAATGAAAGTGAACCATTGCTGTCCATAAAGGATGTATCTACAAAAATCAACTGGGAAATTACATTTATGGCAACTACCGGAGTTGCAATGTCAGGATTGTTATCCAAATTTGGGGCCATCGACTATTTGTCTACCCAATTGGCAGCGCTAAATGGAGTAACAACGTTAATTGTAGCAGTACTTTTCACAATTATACTAACTAATTTTGTTTCCGGTACTGCTGCGACCACCGCAATGGTTACGATTTTGTTCCCTATCATGGGCAATATAGGAATTCATCCCGCAGCAGTCGCAAGAATTATTCCTGCCCTGGGAGTAGGAATGATCTTCCCATGGGCGGGTGCTACGGCAGCAACAGCCTTCAGCAGCAGTTTTCTAAGTATAAAAGATATGATCAGGGGCGGGCTCATTATGACGGCAATTTTTGTAGTCGTTTGTATGGTAGGATACATATTTTTTGTACCGTTTTTTGGTGCATATAAAATATTATAGAGAATGACATATTGGCTGAATAAGAGATGATTTGTATTACTCTTGATGAAATTAAATATACGACAAACTATAAAACTTAAGGAGTAGAAATTATATGATAGTAATTGGAGAAAAAATCAACGGAACAATACCAAGTGTAAAGAAGGCCATTGAAGAAAAAGATGAAGAATTTATCCGCAATCTTGCTGTTAAGCAGGCTGAGGCAGGAGCTGATTACATTGATGTTTGTGCCAGCACAGCACCGGAAATTGAAGTGGAAACTCTCAAATGGATGATGGATATAATACAGAATGCTGTAGATAAGCCCCTTTGTATTGACAGCCCTAACCCAAGAATGATAGAGAAGGTTTTTGAGTATGCCAAAAAACCCGGCATAATAAACTCTGTTTCAGAAGAAGGAGATAAATGCGAAGTAATATTTCCTTTAATGAAGGGGACTGACTGGCAGGTTATAGCATTGACATGTGACAATAAGGGAATTCCCTCCGATGTTCAGGCGAGGGTGGATATAACAAAGAGAATAGTAGAAAAGGCTGCAAACTATGATATTGCACCGGACAGGATTCACGTAGATCCTCTTGTAATGGCAATGTCTGCAGAGAATAAATCACTTCCAAACTTTGTGGAAGCACTTACAAAAATCAAAGAATTATATCCAACGATTAAGATTACATCGGGATTAAGCAATATATCCTTCGGTATGCCATTAAGAAGGGTTATAAACCAGCATTTTTTAACAATAGCAATGTTCGTTGGAATGGATTCAGCAATAATGGATCCTGTAAATCGGGATTTGTATACTTCACTTATAACAATTGAAGCATTAATGGGACAGGACAGGCTGTGCAGAAGCTTCACCAACGCATACCGTAAGAACAAGATAGGGCCGGTAAAAATTGAATAATAATATGTTTTAGCTTTAGAAAAATTATTTGTCTAACATACACTACCTCCTTTGTGTTGTTTAGATCAGGCTGTTGAACATGAATATGATATCAACAGCTTGAATTTTTTTATCGGAGGAATTTTATTTGATTCTTACCAGAAAGGAGCTTACCTTATCATTCACCTGCCAAATTATTTACACTACCTAAAGGAAAAAACTATATTATTAATAAAATATAAAGGCACATTGCGTTACTACATTATCATCACCGGTATAATGCATGTTTAAGTTGCGAATAGTATTTATAGTATCTATTCCATACATTTTAAACTGATGTATTATTTCATTACATTCTTTAGGCTTACTATTATCAAGAAAACTTGCGACAAAAAAACTTTGTTTAAACTTATCATTTAGAATTGAATATGATTTTAGAATGTGCTTCTAAAAATCATCTAAACTGTTCAGAATTCCATTTACATCTATAGATTCATCTAAATTATAATATTTGATCAAAATTATCACTTTATCATATTTATCATTAAAGCAAGGTATTCAAGAAGACTGAAGGTATATCTCCAGGGCAATTTAGGAAGCTAAAGCCGTAAAGGCATTTTAACATTAAAACCTGGAAGTGTTTGCTTAATTAATCAGTGAAAATTAAAAATAGCTTCATAAAATTATAGCAGGATACATGTAATTTTGTATCCTGCTGTTTTACATATCACCTCATACAAACGGGTATCACCCATATTTCCATTATGGAGGTATCGGAATCTATTTGATAATACTTCTCTGCTGAAAAAGGCTGTGTAACCAGTTGGTGGTTTGCAAGCCATGTGCCGTATAAACATTTCATGGCTTTTTGCCATACTGCTTTACCATAAACTTTTTTCATAGTTTGTTACAAAACTGCTCTTTCATTTGTTATTATAAAATAAAAAGGTTTGACTGATAATGGAGTTAACAGGAGCATGAAGAATTAAAAGGAGCTTAATTATGAAATTAAAAAGACAATTGCAAATAATTTTAAATAAACATAACGGCTATGAGGGTATTTTGTCCCAGCTGACTTCCCCGTATGCTCTGTATCAGAAGTTGTCTCCAGGCAGTCCATACCGTTCGGAGGATATGGGAGGAGGCGTTAATCCCGAATATACAGAGAGCTGTGTACAAATTGCTGTTAAGCTCTATGAAAGCATTGCTTTTAAAGAAGACCTGATTGTTGTTTATGAAGACAGGTACAGTGAGGGAAACCTGGAGGAAGTAGCTTTTGTGGAAAGCTGTCTGATTTCAAGGGAAGCATCCGAGCTCGCCACCTTTTTATGGAAATGCCGGCCGGAGGAAGGAGATTGCACTGCCGCCGGGGATTTAAAGGAAGGAAACTATACCTGCACCCGCCGGCTGTATGGGGTCAAAGGCATTGACACCAAACGCCTGTTCAGAGAAATAATTATGTCTGATATAGGCGGCAGTTACGAGCTTGCTTCTAAAGTGTTCATCATTGACATGGAATCCGCCTGTATATTCCACCTTTACGACGATCGCGGAGCAGTGATTTCCGCGCCTGAAGGAAATATATTATCCGGCATCGGAACGGAGCATGATGATGTGCCGGAGGCAGAATATATTTTTTCTGTCCATTCCGGACATTTTCATTGGTTAAAAGCTGACGGCGACGACCCGGAGGACTTATGCCTGCACGGGCTGGTATCGGTAGGAATAGGGGCTGAGAAGTTTTCCTATCCTTGCACGGTCAGCGCTGCGGCCTTGCAGATGCTCAAAACCCTGACAGAAAATCACGAGCCCACATACTTTGGCGGGAAGATGCTTCCCTGCTGCGGTCATACCTTATATGCCAATGATAAGCTGGATGAGGTTGATATCACCGGATGTGAAAACGGTATCGACTGGGCCGTACGCCATGAGGGGGAAAGAATACGGTTAATTACGGCAAGCGGGCGGGAAACTCTTGTAGGGTTTGTGCTTTACCGCCGGGTGATATGCAAATTTGCCGATGCGGTGGAGTACTTTTACAAAAAGGCCTCTCCTAAACAGATACCGCAGGAAAACGGTCTGGACCGGGACGGTTATATGGCTTTTTGGCAGGAATGGCATAGGAGGAGATAAACAACTTATGCCAGCAGGAAACCATTGGCGGCATATATTCTGTTTCAGCATGTACTTATGAGATAAAATACCCTTGAAACTTATAGCTTTACGGAGGTTTATCATGAATTTTGAACTTTTACAAGCTGCTATGCCCGCGTTCGACGAACTTAGGATCATTAATAAAAGTATTGTTAAAGAGGGGTCTGCAATCCAGATTGCAGGTTTGATACGCCAGGGAAAGACACTTAAATTGTATGCCTTACAGTTTGACGAACAGGTTTATGAGGCAGAACTTCTGGCGGAGGAACAGGAACTTTCCAAACCTTCACGAAAGAAGTCCCTTACCAACCGCCAGAAAATCTGTAATGTAAACAAAGTTGAATATGGGATACCAATGACATGCATACAATCGATTAACATCGGGACACAGGAATTCAAAATCTCCTGTATTTCTTCTTACCGCCTTAATGATAACGATTTTAAACCTGTTTTCTTGATCGCGGAATTTATAAAAAACGGCCTTAAACCTTGCAGCAGACTTGCATTAAGAGATTTTTCCCATCTTATTTTTGCTGAAATAGAATTAGAAGGGGAATATGAGAATATACCTTTTGGGAATCAAATGGGCGGCGTCATGCTGCGCTTTGGAAATAACCATATCCGGCAATACCCGGTTGGAAAAAGGATGCGTCTTAATACAGGCAGGAATTATTCCCGTTCCTTTCAATTTAAGGATAAGCAGTCGGAAAGAATTCACCGCTTTTATATTCACCGCGTCTATCTGATGGATATATGGGAGGAAATAGAGAGGAGCTTTTCAGACCCCCGCCATCTCGAGAGAATGAGCGAGGTGGATTTGCTTAAGATGAAAAAAAGCTTCTTTGAACAGCTTGAAGTTATATGCCCAAGAGGAATGTATTTTCCCGTCATCGAATATGAAGCAGAGGATGATATTTCTTTTGAATTCCATACCGTTGAATATCTCAACAGCCGGCACGAGATTTTATCAAAAAACGGTTCCATCGGAATAATCATTACACCGGACCAACCCATAGGAAGGCATGGCATGAAGCTTAAATCAGCCGTAATTCAAAGCCCCGTTTCAAAGGAAACAGAAATGTTGTATGTTGAACTTTTGCGGTATAATCAGATTATAAAGCACGAGGATTTAATATTTTAAAATGTGAGGGATATTTGTATGAAATATGTGTGTACATTGATTGCCGTAAAAGATATAGAGCAATCAAAGAAATTTTACCATGATTTGCTGGGCCAGGAGGTCATCGAAGATTTGGGTGCAAATGTGACGCTGACAGGAGGCTTTGCACTGCAGACTTCGAAAAGCTGGCAGGGGTTTATTCACAAGAAAGAGAGCGAAATTGCATATGGAAACAACGATGCGGAACTGTATTTTGAAGAAGATGACATAGACGGCTTTATGGATAAGCTGAACAGTTTTGAAGTTGAATATGTGCACCCGCTAAAAGAACATTCATGGGGCCAGTGCGTTGTGCGTTTCTATGATCCGGACAAACACATTATTGAGGTTGGAGAAAATATGGCAGTCGTTGTAAAAAGATTTATTGACGGGGGCCTGACAGTTGAACAAACTGCCCTTCGTATGGATGTCCCCGTAGATTATGTGAAAGCGTTGCTGGCGTAAAAATGAATGCATTTTTGACAGTAATACCACTTATACTTATAAGGTTCGGGCTTTTAAGCATATTAGACAAAAAAGCGTTAAAACGTGCGGCTTTCTTCGCTCCATTGATTGGAAAAGAAAAGGCGGCATACTGGTTTTATCAGGTTTCAAACATTCTGATTTTTGTATATGTGTGCTTACTCAAGATTACGACTAATCCGTATTGGTTTTATGCAGGTTTGGTGATATATGGATTAGGAGTCTTATTGTGTCTTGTGTCCGTATCAAATTTTGCAAAACCTGACGATAATGGTATCAATCTTAAAGGACTCTACCGGGTTTCCCGCAATCCGATGTATGTGGCATATTTTATTTATTTTTTAGGTTGTGTGCTGCTTACTCAGTCGTTGATACTGCTTGCAATACTATTAGTATTTCAGGTATCAGCGCATTGGATTATCCTATCGGAAGAAAGATGGTGCGTAAAGAAATTTGGGGAAGAGTACATAAATTATATGAATAAAGTAAGGCGTTATATCTAAAGATTAATAAGTATATTTTCCAATAAGAAAAATTCAATAAATTTCAATTAAACGGGCAGTTTTGAACTGCAGATTATTACTATCAAATAAAGAGCCTATCCACAGAGAAAAGTTCTATGGATACTTTTTTCTTGACATTAACGATATTCGATAATATACTGTAAATAGAATTAACGATATTCGATAATAATTGAAAGGGGAGCACCGGATGTGGCAAGAGAAAAGTTTCAAACGTTGACGGAGCAGATGTTTTACATCCTTCTCTGTTTACAATCGGAATGCTATGGCATGGACATTATGGAAAAGGTCCGCACCATGACCGCTGGACGGGTATCCGTCGGTCCCGGTACTCTCTATAATCTTCTGGAGAGTTTTTTGAAAGCCGGCATGATTTGCGAAACGAAGGTCGAAGGCCGCAGGCGCAGTTATTTGATTACCGGAACAGGTATGCAGGCCCTTGAGGAGGAATATAAGCGGTTGATGACACTGACGGCCGACTACCGGCAATATTCGGCAAGTAAAGGAGGCAGCTCTGATGAAAGCGATAAAGCGTAGATTTGAACAGTTCCTGTTCTATGACTATACAAGTATTGAAACCCATCTGGCGGAAATGGCCGCTAAGGGTTGGCAGCTAAAAAAAATCACCCCATTTTATTGGGAGTACCGCAGAACAGAGCCACAGAAGATTACCTATGCCGTTACTTACTTCTCCGAAGCTTCGGAATTCAACCCTTATCCTACGGAGAATCAGCAGACTTTCCATGAATACTGCAAGGAAGCTGGCTGGAATCTAATAACAGAGTGGGCGCAGATGCAGATATTCTGTACGGAACAGGAAAATCCAACGCCTATTGAAACAGACGAATTAGTTAAACTCAAAGCAATCCACCGGGCCATGAAAAAAAACTTCCTGCCCAGCAGTGCGTTGCTGCTGCTCTTGTCCCTGTTTCAGATTATTTTGCAGTTATACACAGTTAAAGATAATCCGGTTTACCTGCTGTCAAACGGCACGGCTCTTTTCACGGCGGCAACCTGGAATATCCTTGCTGTCTATATACTGGTAAACTTAACCGGTTATATATTCTGGTATCGAAAGTCCATGAAATCGGTTGATATGGGAGAAGCCTGCATTAAGAGCAGCAGCGGCTATAAGAAAATATCGCATTTTTTGCTGTTCTTGGAAGGAATACTAATAGCCTTGGCCGCATTTCACATATTATCACAACGCTCTGGTTGGATGATAATTTTAGGGATAGTAAATATAACAGTTTTAATTGCCTTGGTGCTCGCAATCAAGAATGCTCTTAAGCGGGTGAAGGCTTCAAGACAGGTCAATCTAACCGTTACGATGGTTTCCTGCGTGGTTTTGTCCTTGCTTCTGACCGGCGCCATGGCTTGGGGCATTTTCAGGGGAGTGAATGCCGGCTGGTTTGGCAATCAACCGGATGAAACCTATACCACCATACAACCGAATGGCAGCACCTGGACCTGGGATATTTTCCATGATTCGCTGCCTTTGAAGGTTGAGGATTTACAGTATGTGGATTATGACCGCTACTCCTACGAATGGACGGCAAGAGAATCTTTTATTCTGGCTCAGTTTGATGCACGGCAAAACTCTTTTCCCGATGACCGGTATGCTCCCGAATTGAAATATGAGATTGTAAAGGTTAAGCTGCCTGCATTGTTTAACCTCTGCCTGAATGATTATTTAGACCAATATCACTATGAAAAGGACGTCCCCCAAGAAGATAAAAGGTACTTCAAGAAGACGGATGACCCCACGTGGCAGGCTGATGCAGTTTATCAGCTATATCAGCAAAATGAGGGACTGGATGAATACATCCTCTGTTGGAGCAACCGGATTGTTTACATCGATTTTGATGAAATTCCAACAGCAGAGCAAATTGACATTGCAGCTGAAAAATTGAGCAAATAATTGTATAGGCAGTCACCGGTGAAGGCTGTGGCTGCTTTACAGAAATTTATCAAACAAATATAATGAAAAGTATAAATTTATATTTTGAGGGGTGAATTTAATGAAGGTTTTACTTATCAACGGAAGTCCCAATGCCAAAGGCTCCACATATACGGCATTAAGCGAGGTGGCTTCGGCCCTTAACAAAGAAAGCATAGAAACTGAAATTTTCCACGTGGGGAAGGAGCCCATCCGCGGATGCATGGCCTGTCGCAGCTGTAAAACAACCAATTCCGGAAGGTGTATATTCAGCGATGACACAGTAAACATAGCTTTAGAAAAAGCAGAAGAAGCAGACGCATTTGTATTTGGTTCCCCTGTTCACTACGCAGGAGCATCGGGAATGATAACATCATTTTTAGACAGGCTGTTCTTTGCCGGCACATCCTTTGCATATAAACCGGGAGCTGCAATTGTGTGCTGCCGCCGCGGCGGTGCAACCGCAGCTTTTGAGCAATTGAACAAATACTTTACCATTTCCCAGATGCCAGTTGTATCCTCGCAATACTGGAACATGGTCCATGGAAATAATCCCGAGGAAGTTAAGCAGGATTTGGAAGGCATGCAGACCATGAGAACTCTGGGCAAAAACATGGCCTGGCTTTTAAAATGCATAGAGGCAGGTAAAAGTGCGGGAGTTGCACTTCCTGAAAAAGAACCCAGGGCCGTTACGAATTTCATAAGATAAATTTTCCCTTGATGTTTATAAAATTTTTAAGAAAAAAAGTAAATTTATATTTGTAAACACAGTGTCATCAAGGGCTAATATCAAACTGTTTCACGTGAAACAGTTATTGGAATTTTTGTAAATAGACAACAAAATTAAGGCTGTCCGGAAATCCGGACAGCTTTGAATTTTATATGAAATATCATGCTGTTAAGGAAAACAATAACTAATTTAATTGGTGAAAATATCACAGGGATTAATAAGAATATATTATTTATTGTTATAAACGGCAATTCATTATTCCGAACATCGGTCTGGTTATTTTTATCATATTAATAGCAAAATTAATAGTATTATTAAATAAAAAGTATTATTTGAGTGATTATTACAAATGGTAGGCCTCTTTTCTAAGAGTGTGCAGGGTATACAATCTGTCCCATTGCCCCCTTTTTAGCCTTATTATTCAAAAAATGTTTGGAGATGACAATATACCTATTGGAAAAATAGTTAAAATGATATTAGAGGCTAAGTAATTTCTTCACAATTAAATTATTTGACAATATCTCTTTCCTTATTGGTTGGTTGACTTACTTACCGATAACACAGATGTATATGGCTCTGGAGATTTGGAAAATTATTTTTAAATGGTGAGATTTTAGGAGGCAATTATTATGTACGATGTCAAGAAAACAATAGAAAAGCAGAGGGATTTTTTTGATACAGGAAAAACAAAAGATGTTAGCTTCCGTATTGCCAAGCTTAATTTGCTGCGTGACACAATCAAGAAATATGAAGGTGATATCATAGCTGCATTGAAATTTGACCTAAATAAAGCTCCCTTTGAAGCCTATGAAACAGAAGTCGGGATTGTATTGGAAGAAATCAGATATACAATCAAGCATATTTCAAATTGGGCAAGACCAAAACGTATCAAAACGCCAGTTATACATTTTCTTTCATCAAGCTACATATACAGAGAGCCTTACGGTTCTGTCTTAATTATGTCTCCATGGAACTACCCGTTCCAGCTAGCAGTGGTGCCATTGATCGGTGCAATAGCAGCAGGAAATTGCAGTATTGTAAAGCCCTCGGAGTATTCATTCCGCACATCTGAGATTATTGAAAAAATCATAAGTGAGATTTTCGACGAATCATTTGTTGCGGTTGTGCGCGGCGGCAGAGAAGCCAATAAAAGGCTTTTGGACGAAAAGTTCGATTATATCTTTTTTACCGGCAGTCCGCAAGCCGGAAAAATTGTCATGGAATCGGCTTCAAAGCACCTTACTCCGGTTACTTTGGAGCTGGGAGGGAAAAGCCCCTGTATTGTTGATGAAACCGCAAATGTTAAACTTGCCGCAAAAAGGATTGTTTGGGGGAAATTCTTAAACGCAGGCCAAACTTGTGTGGCTCCGGATTATCTTCTTGTACACCGAAGTGTGAAAGATGAACTTATCAGCGAAATGAAAAACTGCATTAAGGTTTTTTACGGAAATAATCCGGCAGCAAATGACGATTACCCCAAAATCATCAATCAAAAGCACTTTGAGAGGCTTTCAGGATTGATGAAAAGCGGGCGTGTTGTTACAGGAGGGCAGTCAAATGAAAAAACAAGACAAATAGCGCCCACAATCCTTGAGGGGATCACATGGGAAAGTGATGTGATGCAGGAAGAGATTTTCGGCCCGCTGCTTCCAATAATGGAATTTGAAGATCTGAATGATGCGCTGGATATGGTAAACAGGCATCCCAAGCCACTTGCCTTTTATTTCTTTACCACAAGCAAGAAAAACGAAGTGCATGCAATAAGAAGGGCTTCTTTTGGCGGCGGCTGCATTAACGACACGATTATCCACCTGTCAAATTCCAACCTGCCCTTCGGAGGTGTTGGAGAAAGCGGTATGGGGCAATATCACGGAAAAGGGAGCTATGACACCTTTACACACAAAAAAAGCATTATAAAAAAATCAAACCTTCTGGATGTCCCTCTTAGGTATCCGCCATTTAGAAATCATCTGGGCTTGCTGAAAAAGATTATGGGGTAGACCCGGTATGAGAATCATAGGTAAACAATGAACGACTACATAAAAAAGGAGGATTAAAAATGTCAAATTATATGCTTACATGCTGTTCCACTGCCGACATGCCCAAGGCCTATTTTGAAAAACGCGGCATACCCTATGTATGCTTCCGTTATTTCATGGATGGAAAAGAATATTTCGATGATCTTGGGCAGAGTATGAGTTTCAAGGATTTTTACGACCGCATTGCTGCCGGAGCGATGCCTGTAACATCGCAGGTAAATGCAGACCAGTTTGTTTCATTCTTTGAACCCTTTCTTCTAGAAGGGATGGACATTTTGCATGTTACGCTTTCTACGGGGCTTTCCGGCGTCTATAATTCCGCCTGCATCGCTCAGGCAGAGCTTATGAATAAATATCCCCGGCGTAAAATTGTTATTATTGACAGCCTCGGTGCTTCAAGCGGCTATGGATTACTAATGGATATGGCGGCAGATTTGCGCGACGCCGGCGCTTCAATGGAGGAAGTATGCACATGGCTGGAAGAAAACAAACTTAATATACATCATTGGTTTTTTTCTACTGACCTTTCTCACTATAAAAGAGGAGGGCGTATTTCTGCCAGTGCTGCTATGGTCGGCACCATTTTGGATATTTGTCCTCTGATGAATATGAGCTTTGACGGTAAGCTGATAAGCCGCGAAAAAATCAGGGGTAAAAAGCGAGTAATTAAAGAAATCGTGCAGAAAATGCGTGAACACGCCGCAAAAGGTTTGAATTATGACGGCAAGTGTTTTATTTCAAACTCCGCTTGCTTTGAAGATGCGCGCAGGGTGGCAGACCTTGTGGAGGGCTCATTCCCAAATCTGTCCGCCCCTGTAATGATTAACAGTGTAGGAACGGTAATAGGGAGCCACACCGGACCTGGTACAGTCGCATTGTTCTTTGTTGGAGATAAACGAACCGACTAATATGGCATTCGCCACAAAATAAAATTTTTTAATCCACCAATAAAATCGCACTCTTAATGCGTCATAGTAGGTGAAAGGGGGCGAAGGAGTGACCAATGAAGAATTACAAATAAAACTTGCCGCTTTGAGCAACGGTGACAAAACAGCCTTTGAAGAAATCTACAAACATCTTAATAAACCGATGTATACGATTATCCTGCGTATCACACAGGACAAAGCGTTATCAGAGGACATTTTGCAGGAGGTTTTTATCAAACTGTATAAGTCACCACCAAAGCCTCCGATCAGAAAACCTCGCGCTTATATATTCCAGATAGTTCGCAATCTGGCAATTGACAGTGTGAGAAAACGACCGCAGTTTGCTGATCTTAAGAGTATAGAGGACATTGTATACCTCCCGACAGACGATTTTTCACAGAAAATGGATATTGACCATGCTATGAAAACCCTGCCTTTGCAGGAATGTCAAATTGTGTCCTTGCGCATTAACGGCCAATTGAAATTTCGGGAAATAGCCGGTATGATGGACATTCCGTTGGGAACGGTTCTCTGGAAGTATCAAAAAGCAGTAGGGCGGTTACGCTCTATTTTATCTGGAGGTGCGATATGAAAAGATTTATAATAATTTTGATGACACTTGCATGCAGCCTGTCTGTGTCTGTTAATGCATTTGCCGCAAGTAAAGCTCCCGTACAGGCACAGGATGGAATCCTTTATATTGACAAGGCTCCAAAAGCAGATACTCCCGTTTCGGATGATATGCCTGCATATTTAAATGCTCCTGATAAAGGCACATACAGAGAGGAGCCGGGGAATAATGAATCCTCCCGTCTACCTGATGGAAAATATTCAAATATTGTAGAATTATTTGAATACTGGGAGCAAAAGGGATATCCTGATTATGTCGGAGGTGTAGTAAGCACCGACGGCAGCATGAACAATCTAACGGTTCTGCTTGTAAATGACGATGGTACCAAAGAAGAACAGATACGTGCCTTGCTTGCTGACCATTCAGGAGTGTCATTTGGCACAGCGGCATACTCTCACAACGCGATGAAAGCAGTCAGTGAGGAAATTACGGCAAATTATATGGGAAGCGGTAATAAGGTATACAGCGTAGGTATAGGCTGGACTTCGGCAGATGGAAAAGTTACCGGCTTCGGTGAAAGTAGAAAAGAATCAAGAGTAGTCGTATCCGTAGACGAGAGCGTTTTAACGGAATATAAAAATAAATTTTACAAGCTTTACGGAGATATGGTTGTAGTAGAAGCAGGCGGCGCTCCGATATTACTGGATGACAGCACAGCCGCCAACAACCTATGGCTGTCGCCGTTGCTTATTTCCATGATAGTAATTGCCGGAGCCGGCATACTGTTTTACAATCGGATTCGCCTTATTCCGGCTATTCAAACAGCAAAAGGCACCGTTGTTACGCAATCAGCTGCTGTAAGCACAAAAGAAACCATAGCAGCCATTAAAGATAGCGAAATCTCCCCAAGCGACGAAGTATTCAAATCGATTTTAAGCAAGATTGAGGAACACAACGCTTAATAGCTCTTCTTCTCAAAGGAAATGCATAAACCGCCTAAAGGGCGGTTTTTCATTTTATAATAAAATATAGAGGTATATTCTAAATTCAAAGCTGCTGTTTATTCTTTAAAAGAGGAGACCGCGGGGGCGTTCCCCCTGATAATAAAACCTGATGCGCGGTTTATGGAAGATTAGAACATGCGTAACAGTAATGATGATTTTGAATACACTGTATTATATGATTATCGTGCTTTTTGCACGATTTGGAGGGTTTATAAGTGGATAATAATAACGGATGGTTTCGATTAGAGCAAGAGAAAGCACGGCGCGAGGAAGGTGGACAAAATGAACAGATCAAGCGCAATCAATATCAACCACCCTTTTCGGGTGCTTATAGGAACGGCAAGCCAATGGCTGCCGAAACACCCCGTTCAAACGCAACGCCCGCAAAAACAGGGGGCTCGGATGTATCCCATTCGCAGACGGTGGGTGTACGGGGGGGGCCTGTCCTTATGCAGGACACCGCTCTGCATGAGACTTTAGAGACATTTGTATTCTCCACCACGCTGCCACGGCGCATTCATACAAAAGGATATGGTGCTTTTGGACATTTTCGTACCACTCACTCGATGAAGGAATATACCAAAGCTGGATTTTTGCAAACATCCGGTCAACAGGTGCCGGTGGCGGTGCGCTACTCCCTGCGTCAAGCAATCAGGGAACGCCGGACACCTTGAGAAATGTGCGCGGGTTCAGTACCAGGTTTTATACCGACGAAGGAATCTTCGCAGGGCAAATACTATCCAAGCATTTGGCAGGTTCCTTGGAAGCGGTAAACATTTCAAAATTTTAACGTCTACCATTCTTGTAATCTGGCTCCTGCCCAATAGCGCTCAATGAAATAAAAATATATTAAGAGTATTTCTTTTAAGACGCTCAGCACCGCGCTAAAAGAGCTGGAAAGCGATGGTTTGATCCATCGCAAGGAGTATCCGCAAATTCCCCTAAAGTGGAGCATTCACCGGAGAAAGTTGCTTCGATTGACAAGAGGTATCCGAGTTTATGGGTACAAAATATGCAGAAATCATCTATCCTTTTGGTTATACCTGGACGATTAACTAAATTATTCAGGAAGTCTCTTATGAAGAGCGCTATCAATTTTATGTGGAGAAACATGAGAGTGCAGAAAAGTAGGGTTTTTCTCGTATGCAGCCGAAGCTCTCAAATTTTATAGTGAGAACAACAAGTAGAACTGGCTTGCTAATATCGGCATTTGCACATTGATCTTTTATGGGTTTAATAGTGCGGACTGGAGAGTCCCCAGCAAAAGTATAGATGAAAAGCAGTTTATTATACTCTTCCTTTAATAAAAATCTGCATTTTTTGAGATTCAAGTCACAGAATTATAAGCAGCTGTTATGATAGTATGTACTCAAAGAAGCATTTCCGGTATATTTATTTAAATTTCCAGAAAGCTTGCAGCATGCTGTAGGGGGTATTTATACCGGGTTTAGGAGGAGTTAATATGGAAAAGTATTTATTTAAAGATGATATTAATAGCATGGAATTAATAAATTGCAAAGAGATTGCACATTCAATAGAGGAAGAAACAATAGAGAAGATTAAGAAGCTGAAACAAGAAGGAGTTACACCCACTCTGGCTATAGTAAAAATAGGTGATGATGAAGGCAATATCTCCTATCAAAAAAGCATCACCAAAAAGTGTAAGTCCATGGGTATAGGATACAGGCTTTATGAGATTAGCAATGATGAAAAGAATGCATCGGATAAATATTTAAGCCTGATTGATTCTTTAAACGGGGATGAAAGCATCCATGGAATAATGGTTTTAATACCTAAAGGTTCAGCTGCCGATGCCATTACCCGTATCAATCCAATAAAGGATGTTGACAATATAACAGGCAAAGGCCATATGTATCCATGTACGGCAGAAGCGGTAATTGCTATCCTTGACTATATAAATGTAAACCTGGAGGGAAAAGATGTTGCCATAATGGGCAAAAGCAACAAGGTAGGCAAGCCTGTTGCGGAAATGATGATGGACAGGGATGCCACTGTAACCGTATGCCATGCAAAAACCGCCGACACACCGGGAAAAACAAGGCAGGCAGACATTCTTGTTGTTGCTATAGGAGTGCCCAAATTTGTAACACAGGAATATGTAAAAGAGGGAGCTATTGTTATAGATGTAGGTATAAATCTTGACGAGAATGGCAGGCTATGCGGTGATGTAAACCTTGACAGCATAAAAGAAAAAGCAGGGGCATGCACCCCGGCAGTAAACGGCGTAGGAGCAGTAACAACTGCCATGCTGATGAAAAGCATATATTTATGTGCTTACAAACAAACCATGGGGGAAATAATATTCCATGCTGCATAGTAGTGAAATTGTACTTATTGAATTTTTGGACTCCCCAATTTTGAGGAGTCCAAAAATTTTGATTTGAAAAGGTTTTGTAGTTCACAGAAACCTTTTTTGTAACCAGAACCGGCTGCTACCTTTTCAAATTAAAATTCAGCTTTGTTTTTCTTAAGGCCAGTATAAATGGGATGGCAACAAGGGCGCTTACCGTTCCCTGTACTATGTTCCCCGGGAGGTTAAAGACTGCTGCTGTGAATCCAAAGGATTCATTGGCAAATAGCAATCCTCCTATTTTAAATTCAAATATAAAATATCCCAGGACCATCCATGCAGCGGATATGATTACGGCAGGAATCATGGACTTTATAGTGGCCTCCTTATCCTTTCTGTTTGCAATAAGTGCGCATAAAAACCCTTCCAGTCCTTTTATTACAAATGTGGCCGGCGCGTACACAGAGTAGCCTAAGAGCAAATCAGCCATAGCAGAGCCTATGCCTCCGGCAAGCATACCAGCCCTTTTGCCAAGGAGCACAGCGGTTATGAATATAACTATATCGCCGAAGTTTACGTATCCGCCCTTTACAGAAGGTACCTTTATTATCATGGTACATAGTGTTACCATGGCTATACATAATGCCGTATAAACCATAAAAGTTAGTTTTTTATTTGATTGATTCATTTACAAGTACTCCTTTGCAGTAAATTGTATCGATACAATTAATTTATTTTTTATAATGGCCATATATAGATGACAATATATAATAGCAGGTTCTATGTGTTTGTCAAGGAATTTTTATATATAGATGAAGAATCAATAATATTAAAGGCCTATACCGGTTTTATTTGGTATAGGCCTTTAATATTAATTAATGCTGGCTGCCTTGAAGCACTTATTCATAATGCCGTCCTATTCTTAAAATTTTTACTATGCCGTCTTCTTCTAAAACCATTCTCTCGGGAAGTCGGTACTGAATGAAAGCTTAGGCACTATCATGTTGAATTCCTGGGTAAGTATCTCATAGAGCCTTTTGTTGGTGGTTATTTCTTCTTCTAATATTTTCTTGTCCGCCTTTCGCCTGAAGATCTTGTTGTCTATTACTATGCTGCCGGCCTCAGTCCTCAATCTCACCACTCGCCTCTTTAGGAAGGGTGACTCCGGGTTGGTGGAGGTATTATAATTGGGGCCTATGAAGTCTAAAAGCGTATGGGGCTTTTTGTAGACTGTGTAGAAGTCAGACTCTGTCCCGTCGTCAAAGTGTTTTACAAGGGTCATGTCTCCATAGAAGCCGCCGTCATGATGCCTTATGGAGAACTTGTATCCTAAGATATCCTGTATTCCCGGACTGCTCAGACTAACAGGCCCCTCGGCGCAGCCGGCTCCATATCCTACATCGCAGAGGTACTGATCATTTCCGATGGTTACAATGGTAGTCCTGTGTGACATTGGGCCGGCCACATCTTTGCCGAAAAGAAGCCTCCCGGAAAGAGGATAGCAGTCATAACCGAGGGCCTCCAATATTCCCATGAAGAATCCGTTTATCTCGTAGCAATATCCGCCCCTCCTGTAAAGTACGAATTTTTCAAACAGGTGCGGGAGCGCAAAGTCGACCTTACGTTTGTAGTCGTAGATGTCAAGGTTCTCATAGGGCACATGTGTTATGTGTGCATACATAAGTTTTTGAAGATTGCCGACATCCGGCGAATAGTCTCCTTTCGGATCAAGGCCTATGCGCTCAAAGGCCATGCCGATGTCCGGCATCGGGGCAAAGTATTCCGGCATTGAAGCTTTAAGCATACAAATCCTCCCTTTAATTTGCTGAAGCTGATTATATGATTATCAGTTTTTATTGAAAATAGTAATGGAGCAATTCGTCAGCACCCGATAATAGTTACTATCCTATGGGCGATGAAGGCATACCATTTTTTATCCAGAGGCAGAGTCCCGTTTGCTTGCGTTCTGCTTTGCTCATTTTACTGTATGCTTTTATGAGATAGTTCCCGGTATAAAAAAGTACAAAGCCTGAGGCGATGTTCAAATAGACATCCTTGAAATCAAAGGTGAACAAATCAAATAGCCGCAAAAAATCCAGGCTGCCACCCCAAAACGCTACATCAATAAACGAACACATTATACCTGCAATAAAAAATATCAACATTCCATTTAACAGCTTCTTTCCTTGATTCCAGAGATATGAGAGATAGCGGTAAGAAAAGGTAATTATGGCTAAGGAAAAAATCTGAATAACAATCATAAGCAAGGCAGGTGTTTTATAATCAATTATGCTGGCAATCCACGTTAAATTGATGTTTTGAACAGGGCGGAAAAATAGAATACCTGGAAGTAAAACTGCATCAGCATTTATATAATAATGTGCAATAAACAATTTGATTGCCTGATCTATTACAATTAGAACAAGAGAGAAAACAAAAGGCTTTTTCATATTTACCTTCCTTTTTTGAAGTAAATCAGAAATATATAATTTGTGAAGCAAGGATTCATAGCTTACAAAATATTGATTATCCGCATGCTATATTGGCTGAACGCCTCTATATTATACAGCTTTTTCCTTAACTTCACAATCCCATCAAGCTTTGGGCTAAGTCAGCCCGAAGTTACGCTTTTGACCTGCAATCTATCAGAAAGCATCAAAAAAAAGCAGGCTTCAGGGTACTTGACAAAAATGGATGTGGATGATAATCTGAGTAATGTTAGAGTGGTCTAACATTTATATGACAGGATTAGAATAGGAGGCAAGTTATGAAATTAAAACAATTTACAAGTTCTATTTTAGCAATTGCGTTATCCGTATTCTTAATAGCGTGCTCTAATAATACGTCCGATACACCCGGGAAGGAGAATACGCCTTCCGGTGGAGAAGAAACAGCTGCCGTAGATGTTGATACGGCTGAAGCATATCCCATAACCATAAAGCACGCCTTTGGTGAAACTATAATTGAAAGCAAGCCTGAAAGAATTGCAACAATTTCTTGGGGAAATCAGGATGTGCCTTTGGCCTTAGGGGTTATTCCTGTTGGTATATCCGAAGCCAATTACGGAGTAACAGATGGCAGTGGTCTGCTGCCCTGGACTAAAGAAGGATTTAAAAAACTGGGTGTGGATAATCCTGTCCTTTTTAAGGATACCGACGGCTTGGCTTTTGAAGCAGTTAGCGATTCTGAGCCGGATGTAATTCTTGCGGCCTATTCCGGTATCACTCAGGAAGAATATGATTTATTGACTCAAATCGCCCCGGTGGTTGCTTATCCAGCTATGGCATGGCAGACCTACTGGCGCGACCAGATTATTATGGATGCTGCGGGAATGGGGATGAAAGCAGAAGGAGAGAAGCTGGTTTCAGAACTGGAACAGCTGATTTCTCAAAAAATTGCCGCATATCCCAAAATTTCAGGAAAAACTGCTGCCTTCTTCTATTTTAATCCTTCGGATTTAGGTAAGTTCTATGTTTACCTGCCTGCAGATCCCCGGGCCGCTTATCTGACCGATTTGGGGCTTAAATTCCCGGAAAGTGTATTGAGTCTGGCCAATGACTCGGAAAGCTTTGCTGTTGAAATCAGTGCGGAAAATGTGGACATCCTAAAGGATGTGGATATTGCCATTGCTTACGGTAATGCGCCCTTGCTTAAGAGCTTGCAGTCAGATTCCCTGATGGGAACAATGCCGGCAATTCAAAGAGGTTCCGTAGCCCTGATTCAGGACGGTACCCCGCTGGCTGCTTCCGGTACGCCCAGTGCCCTTTCCATTCCTGCCACCATTGACGAATACTTAAGCGTAATCGGAAAGGCTGCTGACCTGGTACAATGAAATTAAGGAAAACGTTGCTACTTATAAGCGCCGGGGTTATCGGTGTTGTTCTGTGCATTGGCGCTTCACTGGCCTTAGGCGCACGCAATGTAGGGCTGGGAGAAGTGTTTCGGGCTCTGTTTCAGGACAGCAGCAACTCTTTTGACGCTCTGGTGGTTTGGGAGAGGATCCCCAGAACTGTGTTTGGCATAGTCGCCGGAGCCTCTCTGGGGGTCGCCGGAGCTCTGATGCAGGCAATTACCCGAAATCCAGTTGCCGATCCCAGCATTTTAGGTGTAAATACCGGTGCATCATTGTTTGTGGTAAGCGGCATTGCCTTTTTTAACGTAAACACCGCCGGAGAATATATTTGGTTTGCCCTGGCAGGGGCTATGGTAACGGCTGTTTTTGTTTACCGGATCGGTTCTTTAGGTTATGGCGGCGCTACGCCTATAAAACTTGCTCTGGCAGGAGCGGCAACCAGCGCTGCCTTATCCTCTCTGGTCAGTGCCGTCATTCTGCCCAGAACCGATGTCATGAATGTATTCCGGTTTTGGCAGGTGGGCAGTGTCAGCGGCGCCACCTGGGAGGGAATAATGACGGTGGCTCCCTTTCTGGCTGCCGGTTTGCTGATGGGAATCTTAATGGCACCGGCCTTAAATGCCCTGGCCTTAGGGGACGATGCAGCCACAGGGTTAGGCGTGCGAACGGGACTGGTACGAAGTACGGGAGCAGTGGCCGGAGTGCTGCTTTGCGGCGCCACAACGGCTCTGGCCGGACCTATTGGCTTTGTGGGGCTGATGATTCCCCATACCGTGAGGCTTATTTGCGGCCCGGATATGAGGTACATACTTCCTATGTCTGCCCTGGGAGGAGCCATGCTGCTGACGGTGTCAGATATTGTGGGCAGGCTTATCGGCCAGCCCGGTGAACTTGAGGCCGGCATTGTTACGGCATTTTTCGGAGCGCCTATATTAATCATGATTGCCATGAGAGCGAAGGTGCGTTCATTATGATTAAAGATGAGATGTTCAATAATAGTATGAGCAAAAATAAGCTTAACCCAGTTCGGGCAGGATTTCAACGCCGGAAAGCCCGTTTGACAGCGGTGACCATTGCTTTGGCCTTTCTGGTTCTGGTTTTGTGCCTGGGGATGCTTTATATGGGAAATACCCGGTATTCCCTGAAGGAAGTTATCCGTGTTCTCTTAGGAGAGCAGATAAAAGGTGCAACCTTTGCCATTGGCACCCTGCGGCTGCCCCGGATGCTGTCCGGACTGCTGGCAGGAATGGCCTTTGGCATGGCAGGGAATACCTTTCAGACCATGTTAAGGAATCCTCTGGCCAGTCCGGATATCATCGGAGTCACGTCCGGCTCCAGCCTGGCGGCGGTTTTCTGTATTATCGTTATGAAAGTCAGCGGCAATCTGGTTTCCTTGGCGGCGGTTATCACAGGGCTGGCAGTGGCATTCCTTGTTTATATGCTGTCTAAAAGAGGCAGTTTTTCCGGCGGAAGGCTGATTTTAATAGGTATTGGCATTCAGGCCATGTTAAACGCCGCCATATCATTTTTGCTTCTTAGGGCAAACCAGTACGATGTGCCTGCCGCCCTCCGCTGGCTCAGCGGCAGTTTAAACGGCATGCAGATGAAAGCTGTGCCGGGGCTTTTACTGGCGGTGCTGTTCTTTGGATGCCTGCTGGTCCTTTTGGGCAGACAGCTTAAAATTCTCGAATTGGGGGAGCCGTCCGCCATTACCCTGGGCTTAAGGACGGAGCGGATTAGACTGGTTATGGTTTTAAGCGCGGTTTTCTTAATTGCATATGCCACTGCGGTGACAGGCCCCATTGCTTTTGTCGCTTTTTTAGCCGGCCCCATCGCAGGCCGGCTTATAGGGGCAGGTTCTGCCAATGTGCTGCCTGCCGGACTTACGGGAGCAGCTATGGTGCTTTTAGCGGATCTTACAGGGCAGTTTGCCTTTGACATACGTTTCCCGGTAGGAATTATTACAGGAATATTAGGAGCGCCGTATCTTTTATATTTACTGATACGTATGAATAAAACCGGAGGAGCAGCATGAAAAAAACGCCTTTACTTTCAACCAACCATATCATTGCCGGATATGATCAAAAAATTATTATAAAAGATATTGATGTGGTAATTCCAGAAAATAAAATCAGCGTAATAATTGGAGCTAACGCCTGCGGTAAATCCACCTTGCTGAAAACCATGGCCAGGCTTATAAAACCTGTTTCGGGCGAGGTTGTTATTGACGGCAAGCAAATCAGTACTATCCCGCCTAAAGAGCTGGCCCGGGTTTTAGGTTTGCTGCCCCAGTCCCCGGTGGTCCCGGAAGGAATCACCGTTGCCGACCTGGTTTCCAGGGGACGGTTTCCTTACCAAAGCTTTTTCAAGAGCCTGGGGAAAAAGGATTATGAGGCGGTGGAAGAGGCCCTTAACATCATGGGGATCACGGAGCTTGCCAACCGCAGTGTGGATGAACTGTCGGGAGGGCAGCGGCAGAGGGTGTGGATTGCCATGGCTCTCGCCCAGCAGACGGATATTTTGCTTTTAGATGAGCCCACCACATTTTTGGACATAACCTATCAGATTGAAATTTTGGATCTTTTGACGGATTTGAACCGGAGGCGGGGCACTACCATAGTCATGGTTCTTCATGATATCAACCTGTCGGCCCGATATGCAGATTATATCTTTGCCGTTCAACAAGGAAAGTTGATTGCCAAAGGCACGCCTAAGGATGTTATTACGGCAGATTTAATGAAGCAGGTTTTCGGACTGGACTGTGTGGTGATTCAGGACCCGGTTTCTGATTCTCCTTTTATTGTGCCCAGGGGAAAATATCATGTAACAACTGACAAAATGTAAAAAGGGTATCGCCTGGATACCATAGAATTGTTGTAAAGTTCCTAAGAAAACAGCGAGGATAAAAAAGCTAAAATATAAAGGATTTCCGGACGGGGCTAATCATGATTTTGTAATCGGATGGCTTCGATGATGGGAATCCTTTATTTATATGTTGGTGGGAACATATAAGTGTCTGAAAATTGGATAATGTTGAGCGGATAACATTATGTAAATGCCTGAACGGGACAATTTCACCGCGCCTTATTTCTATGAGATAGGAATGCATTGCCAATTTGGACATAGAATAATATGAAAAGAACTTAAATGATAGCTAGCCACATAGTTTACGTTGACAAGCAAAATTGGAATTGCTATAATAAATAAAACGTACTAATCATATTGGTTAAGTATGAATTATAAGTGTTTGTTTGTTAAATCAGACATATGAAAGTAGGGGGAAAAATGAAAAAAAACAAATTTACTTATGTAGCCGCAGCAATTTTGAGTATATCCATGTTACTGGCGGCATGCGGCAAGAGCCCTTCATCGGCAGATACAGAGCCTACGCCTGAAGCTGCGGAATATAAGGATGAATTAAATATAGCTATTACAGCTCAGCCGCCCACACTGGATGCGCCTACGACCTCATCCAATGTTGCGGCAGGTATAGCCGCACATATTTTTGAAACTCTGTATACTCTAGACAAGGATTACAAGCCGGCTCCCATGCTGGCAGAATCTATGGAAATAAGCCAAGACGGTCTTTTATATACTTTCAAAATCCGGCAGGGCATCAAGTTCCATAACGGCAAAGAGCTGACAGCCGAGGATGTGGTGGCATCCATGAACCGCTGGCTTATTACATCTTCCCGTGCCAAGGTTCTCTTGGCAAATGCAAAGTTTGAACAGGTGGATAAATACACCGTAACCCTCAAAGTAGAGCAGGCTGCATCGGATATAATCGATCTTTTGGCTGCACCGGCGCAGTTCCCGGCTATTTCTCCGAAAGAAGTTATTGAAGCAGCCAAGCCTGAAGGCATTACGGAATATATCGGAACCGGTCCCTATAAGCTTGAAAACTGGCAACAGGATCAGTATATCCAGCTGGTCAGAAACGAAGATTACAATTCACTTGAAAGCGACTCCAGCGGATTTGCAGGTAAGAAAACCGCTGCTACTAAAGATATTTATTTCCGCTTTGTTACCGACCATTCAACCCGAATTGCCGGAATAAAGACAGGTGAATACGACATAGCTGAAAGCATTCCAATTGAAAATTACGAAGAACTCAGCACAAATACGGACGTAACATTGTATTCCAAAGCAAGCGGTACGCTAAATTTATTTATAAATACAGCAAAGGGTCCTTTGGCAAATTCTGACTTAAGGCAAGCTGTACTGGCAGCTTTGAACAACGAGGATATCATGCTGGCCAGCTTCTCAAATCCGGACTTATATAAATTGAATCCGGGATTTATGAATCTAAGTCAGCCCCAATGGGCCGTAGAAAGCGGCAAGGAGTATTACAATCAGAACAATCCTGATAAGGCAAAGCAGTTATTGACACAGGCAGGTTACAACGGAGAGCCTGTTGTATTGGTAACAACAAAGGACTATCAGGAAATGTACAATGCAACTTTGGTAGTACAGGATCAACTGAAAAAAGTGGGTATAAATGCCGAAGTTGAGAGCTATGACTTCCCTGTATTTATGGAACATAGAAGCAATCCTGAACAGTGGGATCTGTTCATTACAAGCAACAGCTACCAGCTGACACCGCCCCAAATTTCTGCAGTTAACCCGGATTGGGCCAGTTTAAAGAAAGATGAGGTTACTAACGGTTTAAATGGTATTCGTTTTGCAGCAAGCAATGAACAAGCAAAAGCCGAGTGGGAAAAGCTTCAGTCCTTCTTGTATGAATACGGCGCAGCCAGTGTGTTAGGACATTACAGTGCCGCACAGGCTACACGTAAAACAGTAGAAGGGTTTGATTATTTCCACTATCCTGTCTACTGGAATGTGAAAGTAGCAAAATAATTCTGTGGGAGATTATCCCTTTCCATAGGGCAGGTATAATCTCCCTTTTTAATATTTATTTTAAATTTGAAGCAGTTTATTATATGTAGTTAAGGAGCTTATCCATGCGTTCTTATATAATAAAGAGGATATTATCCCTCATTCCCGTTTTGCTGGTGGTTTCCATGGCGATATTTCTTATTACCTATCTGACACCAGGGGGCCCCGCTTCAACTCTTCTGGGAATGGAGGCAACCCAAGAGCAAATCAATACATTAAATGAGAGTATGGGCTTTAACCGCCCGATCTATGTGCAATATTTTGATTGGATCATAAAGGTGTTACAGGGTGACTGGGGGCATTCCATTTTTATGCGTCAGCCTGTGCTGGAGGCAATCAAAGAACATTTTTCCCCAACCTTAAGTCTTGCAGTATTGGCACAGCTTGTAGCAATATTTCTTTCAGTTCCCGTTGGCATTTTTGCTGCCTATAAGAGAGGCTCCGCTCTGGATTTGACCCTGGTATCCATTTCACTTTTAGGTATTGCCATTCCGGGATTTCTGCTGGGCATGTTTTTAATGCTGTTTTTTGGGGTTTACCTTAAGTGGCTGCCGGTGGCGGGGTATGCGCCTTTAAGCAAAGGGCTCTTAGAGCATTTGAGGTATATGATACTTCCGGCTATTTCCTTGGGAACGGTACAGGCTGCACTGATAAGCCGGATGACACGTTCTTCCATGATTGGCGTACTATACTTGAACTATATAAAAACTGCCCGGGCTAAAGGGTTGAGAGAAACCCGGGTATTATTAAAGCATGCTTTTAAAAACGCCGCTTTGCCCATCCTTACCGTCATAGGGCAGTCCTTTGGTGCTCTGGTAACAGGCGCAATTGTCACCGAAACGCTTTTTAATATCCCCGGTCTTGGCCGCCTTATTATAAATGCCATATCCCGCAGGGATGTCTTTGTTATTCAAGGCGTTGTCCTATTTGTTACCCTGCTTTATGTGGGTGTTAATTTAACGGTGGATCTGTTATACGGAGTATTGGATCCCCGTGTGAAGCTGGAAGAAAATAAAGGGGGTTGATGTCTATGGTGAAAAATTCAAAGCTTTCAGCCATAAGCGCTGAAATGAAAAAAGAACAGCGAAGCATCAGAATGGAAAGGATAAAGTCTAATTATGCATTAATAATAGGCGGTGCTTCTATTCTTATCATCAGCCTCATTGCAATTTTAGGGCCGGTCATAATTTCAATAGATCCAAATGAAATGCATGTTGCCAGCCGGCTTAAGCCTCCCGGTCCCGGTTACATTTTGGGAGCTGATGAATTTGGTCGGGATCTTTTAACAAGAATCATTTACGGCGCCCGGGTATCCATCAGTGTAGGGCTTTTTGTTTCGACTTTATCATCACTGCTGGGATTAATCATCGGTATATACTCCAGTTATTTTAAGGTATTGGATCATATTCTCATGCGTATATGCGACGGACTTATCGCTATTCCCGGTGTGCTGCTGGCAATTGCCCTTATGGCTGCCTTAGGCTCATCCATCTGGAATGTCATAATTGCCTTGACGGTGGTCTTTACGCCAAGCATTGCCCGCGTCGTACGCTCAAGCGCACTTGTAGCTTCGGCGCAGCCTTATGTGGAGGCGGCAAAAGTACAGGGCGCAGGTGATTTTCGTATTTTATGGAAAAACATTGCGCCAAATGTGCTCTCTCCTCTTTTGATACAGGCCACTTACGTATTTGCTCAGGCTATTCTCTCAGAAGCTGCTTTGAGCTTTTTGGGAGTAGGGATTAAGGCCCCCGCTGCCAGCTGGGGGAATATACTGCAAGCCAGCAAAATGGTTCTTCATAAAGCGTGGTGGATGGTTGCCTTTCCCGGCACCGCAGTCATTATATCCGTTCTCAGCCTGAATCTTTTGGGAGACGGACTAAGGGATTATTTTGATCCACGTACAGCAACCATACGCAGAAAAAAAGACTTTGCAAAACAGGAGTAATGAAATGGAGCATAAACCACTTCTAGAAATAAAAAATTTAAAAGCATATTTTCATACGCGAAAAGGCAGACTTCCCGCAGTGGATGGAGTGGATCTTAAGGTAGAACCCGGGGAAATCATAGGCATTGTTGGCGAATCCGGCTCCGGCAAAAGCGTAATGTCTCAATCTATTCTGCGTCTGCACGAATACAATTCGCCCATCGATTACGAAGGGGAAATACTGTTTGAGGGAGAAGACATCTTATCTATGTCTAAGCTTAAGCTCAGGGAAGTGCGGGGCAACAGAATTGCTATTATTTTTCAGGATCCGCTGACTTCTCTTAACCCTGTTTACACTGTAGGCAATCAATTAGACGAGGTACTGACTCAGCACAAAAAATTATCAGCAGCTGATGCCAGAAGGCGTACCATTGAACTGTTAAAAAAGACGGGTATTGCCAGTCCAGAGCGCTGTGTCAGACAATATCCCCATGAATTATCCGGCGGTATGCAGCAGCGTATAATGATTGCTATGGCACTGGCCTGTGAGCCCAAGCTTTTAATTGCTGACGAACCTACCACAGCTCTGGATGTTACCATACAGGCACAGATTCTGGAGTTGATTCTTGAACTCAATAGGGAACTGGGTACAGCTGTTTTACTCATAACTCACGACATGGGGGTTTTGTCTGAAGCATGCACCAGTGTGCGCGTTATGTATTTAGGGCAGGTCGTAGAAGAGGCAGAGACAGATGAGTTATTCGAAAATCCGCTGCATCCATATACCAAAGGATTGCTTCAGTCAATCCCTAGGATGAATTATGACAGAACTAAAGAACTCCATGTGATACCCGGAACGGTACCTCCTTTATCCGAAATTCCTTCCGGCTGCCATTTTTCCACAAGGTGCCCATATGCAGAGGCGCGCTGTTTTCAAAGAGAACCTCCTATTTTTGATGCTCAAGGAGAGAATCACTGGGTCAAATGCTGGCTTGCAAAGGAGGAATTGCTATGAGTAAACTCCTTGTTGAAGTAATCAGCCTGAAAAAGAAGTTTCCCGTGTATGGCCCATTTGGCAAACTCATGGGAGCAAAATCCTATGTAAATGCCATATCAAATGTTTCATTTAAGCTATACGAAGGAGAAACCTACGGACTGGTAGGCGAATCCGGCTCGGGGAAGACCACCGCCGGGCGGGCTATCTTGGGCCTGACAAAAGTGGATTCCGGCAAAGTTTTATATAAGGAGCATGATCTGACCAAATTATCTCCCAAAGAGTTCCGGCCATTACGCAAGGATTTGCAGCTGGTATTTCAGGATCCTTTTTCTTCTCTAAATCCGCAGCAAAGGATCGGCAGTCTTTTAGAAGAGCCCTTAATAATTCAAAAAATCGGTGACGGCGAGCAGCGCAGGGAAATGGTACTTGAAATTCTTGATAAAGTAGGTCTCCCTTTGGAGCATTATTTCAGGTTTCCTCATGAGCTTTCCGGGGGCCAGATTCAGCGCCTTGGGCTGGCCAGGGCGCTGATCATAAACCCCAAGGTCATCGTTTGTGACGAGCCCGTATCCTCCCTTGATGTTTCAATTCAGGCTCAGATTTTGAATATGCTGAATAAACTGCAAAAAACCATGAAGCTTTCTATGCTTTTTATTACCCATGATATAAGCGTCGTCCGCTATATTTCCACCCGAATCGGCGTCATGTATCTGGGAACTATCGTTGAGGAGGCGCTCACGGATGACTTGTTTGAAAGACCTCTTCATCCTTATACCAAGGCATTGTTCTCCGCCGTGCCTGATATCTCTTCCCGTAAGGAAAGAAGCCGTATAATTCTTCACGGCGAGATTCCCACCCATACCGATGCTTTTTGGGGCTGCGCTTTTCATGCCAGATGCCCCAGCGCAACGGAAAAATGCAGACAGGAAACCCCGTCAGTACGTGAAGTTTATCCAGACCACTTTACCGCCTGTCATTATGTATAAAGATTTTCTATGTTTGAACGAAATTGATGCTGGGCACCAAAATTAAGATTATATAAAAGCAGGCAATTCATAAATTGAGTTGCCTGCTTTTTGCGGGAGCATCCATAGCGCATATTTATATTCCAGACGGAAAAGCTAATTCTAACAAATTATGCGGAAGAATCAGAATGAAGGCTATTGTATATGAAGGAATAAAAAATGTTAAAGTAAAAAATATCGGCGATACGAAAATCATAAATAATGATGACATCATCGTCAAAGTAACCTCAACTGCCATTTGCGGTTCGGATTTGCATCTGATTCATGGCATGGTGCCCAACAAATGAAGGCAGGCTTGATGCCACTGATATTATAACTCACAAGCAAGTAATTTAATGCGGCTTTAAATAATGCTACACTAATGAGAGAAACACTATTTTTAATTAATAAAGGTGATTTTATGATTAATGTTCTTGGCATAACGAAAAAATACGGCAAGTTTAAGGCCAACGACAACATTACACTGTCAGTGGGCAGCGGCGAGCTTGCCGTGCTTCTCGGACCAAACGGCGCGGGCAAATCAACCCTGATAAAATCTGTTTGCGGCCTCCTGCGTTTTGACGGCTCCGTTACCATCGATGGGCATGAGAACCATACGACGGAGGCGAAGCGGCTTTTGGGGTATGTGCCGGAGTTTCCCGTGCTGTACCCGATGCTGACGGTGTCGGAGCACCTTGAGTTTATTGCCAAAGCGTACCGGCTGGACGCCTGGGAGGGAAAAGCGGGGGAACTGCTCCAAAGATTTGAGCTGAATGACAAAAAAATGAAGCTGGGCAAAGAGCTTTCTAAAGGGATGCAGCAAAAGTTAAGCGTGTGCTGTGCGCTCCTTCCGCAGCCTAAGGCCATTATTATGGATGAGCCTCTTGTCGGTCTTGACCCCCATGGTATCCGCGAGCTGAAAACGGTTATTTCAGAACTGCGGGAGAACGGCTGTGCGCTGCTTATCAGCACACATATCATCGGAAGCATGGAAGAAAACTGGGATACAACCTATATTATGGTTAAGGGCCGGATCCAACGCGTCTGCCGCCGGTCGGATCTTAATGCAAACCAAAGCCTTGAGGATGTCTATTTTGCTATTACCGAAAATAAAAGTCAGGAGGATGAACTATGAGCAGTCTTGTTTTCCTTCTGACAAGGAGTGTAAAAAATAGCTTTCTGGAGCTTTTGCGAAAACCGGCGAAACTGATGTTGTGGGTGCTTGTGATTGCAGGCATTGGAGGAATTTTTATCCTTTCGCTGTTTACGCGCCAGAATAGGGGCAGCTTCCTTGATATCGTCTGGCTCAAGGGTATTCTTTTCCTGTTCATTTTATTTTTTATAGTCATCGCCATACAAAAGGGCCTGTCAAAGGGCGACGTGATTTTTGATATGAATGATGTCAATTTACTGTTTGTTTCCCCTGTCAATCCGCGTTTGATTTTGATGTATGGAATCACCCGAATGGCAAAGATGTCGTTTTTCTCGGGCTTTTTTATCCTGTTTCAAGGCAATTCCCTTGGTGCAAATTTTGGCGTGGGTATTGACGCAGTGCTGCTGGTACTGTTCGGTTTTATTATGGCTGTCAGCCTGCTTCAGGTTGTGTCGCTTATGATATACAGTCTGACAAACGGAAAGCCTGCACGCAAGCTCATGGTTAAGATGATGGCCGTCTTTGCCTTTCTTCCGCTGAGCGTTTATATTTGCGTGCAATTTTTAAGAACCAAGGATCCGTTTTTAACGCTTGAAAACACACTGCGTTCGCCTTTAACCTCCTGGACACCGGTGGCGGGCTGGGCGTCAGAGGGTGTCGTTTCGTTGATTTCCGGCGATATAGGAAAGGGATTGCTGTTTTTAGGGCTGATTTTTCTTTCAGCAGCACTGCTGATCCTCTATATAGCCCTGAGCAATCCCGATTATTATGAAGACGTGCTGGTTGCCACGGAAACCGCCTTTGAGAAAAAACGCATCATATCCGAAGGGCAGATTAACACGGAAGCTGCTTCGACAAGAAAAGTGAAGGTTACAAAGACCGGTATCGGCGGTCACGGAGCAAATGCTCTTTTTTATAAGCATTTGCGGGAATCCTTTCGTGCAAACTGGTTTGGCCTTTGGGGGCTGCCGTCCGTCATCATGATATTGGGTGCGGCTTTGTTTTCCTTGTTCCTGCACGGCGAGGCCGGCGGAATTATAATTCTTCTGCAGATTCTGATGTGGATGCAAATTTTTCAGATCGGGACAGGGCGCGGCCTGAAAGAGCTTTATATACATTATATCTATATGATTCCTGAGAGTTCCTTTCGTAAAATAGTCTGGAGCAATGTTGAGATCGCCTTCAAGGTATTGGTGGAAAGCCTTTTCATTTTCTTTATTTCAGGCCTTATTATGAGCGAATCTATTCTGATGATTGTTGAGGCTATTGCGGTATACACACTTTTTTCATTTTTGCTTTTGGGTATCAACTACCTTTCGCTGCGTTGGACGGGTGCGGACATCAGCGCGGGAGTTCTGATTGTTATTTATATCATTGCAGTTGCCGTAATCATGCTGCCCGGCTTGATTGCCGCCATTGTCATCGGCAGCATCTTCGGTGAGACTGGCGTTTTGCTTGGATGCGTGATACTGGCATTATGGGAACTCTTTGCTGCGCTCGGCTGTTTTGCATTTTCAAAGGGAGTTTTGCACCGGTTCGATATGCCTGTTATGAGAACCGGAAAACAATGAAAAGTAATTTAGGGATCTATATTCTTTAATTCAAAATCTGATTAGCAAGGCCTTAGTTGGTCTGACATTCAAAAAACAGCAGATTCAGCATTGCTGCAATTGGATATTATTATAATAATATCCAATTACTTATACATAATATTTTACTAATCATAAGATAAATCAAGGATAGTGGCAATATTATACATTAATTGTATATTTACTTAATAAAATAAAAAAATACAAAATTTGTACTCATGTTACAATAAAGTTAAACTGAATTTAGTAGAGCATTGCTATCATTGCAGGTGTTATATATGCCTAAGTTGATATATCGGACAAACTCCCTGCATATATAGTAATAAGAACTAATTCAATTTAATAAGGAGGTACATATATGAATGTAAAAGAGTTAAGAGAATACCGTACCAAGCTTATAACGGATGTTTATTCCGGCGTAATTCCGGAAAGATTCCCCGTTATGGACGGTTTAGGCATTGAGTATATGATACAATATGCCGGCAAAGACTTGATGACAACTCAGTATTCATACACAAAGGAACTGTTGACGGAAGTTTTTGAAAAAGCGATGGAATTGCTTCGAGGCGACGTATTTCCCATGGCCTTTGCCAGAAATCCGATAGCAATGATGTTCCAGCAGTCCAGGGTAAACGTAATGGGCTCAAACGGTTTTATTCAGCATCCCGAGACTTCAAATATGGATCCCGAGGATTACGACGAATTTATAAAGAATCCTTATGATTTTATTGTTGAAAAAGTTTCCCTCCGCCAAAATCCAGGCTTCGATACCGATCCTATCACAAGAAGCATTAACTTCGCCAAAACCTTACTTGCCACCATGGACCAGGGCAAAGTATTTTCAGAAGTAAGCGATGCCATGGCTGAAAAATACGGCTTCTTCACAACACCTCCGGGGGTAAACGGAATGCAGGCAGTACCCTTTGACTTCTTGGCGGACTTCCAGCGCGGCTTTACAAAAATTCCTCTCGATATAAAGAGACAGCCGGAAAAGGTTTTGGAAGCATTGGAAGCACTGGTTCCATATTGTATCTGGAGAGGACTTAACCCTGTGACTTCAATTCTCGGAAATAACATGATAATGACTCACATGGCTACATTCTTAAATACAAAAGATTTCGAAAAATTCTATTGGCCCACATTCTTAAAGATTTGTCATATCTGTGCTGAAAGAGGCCAGGCTATGCAGATTTTTGCAGAGCATGACTGGACACGCTTTATTGATCATATGGCTGACCTTCCCCAAGGAACCCGCTTGTGGATGGAATATGGTGATGCTCAGAAATTCAAGGATAAACTGGGCAAGAAAATGATTCTTAGCGGATTCTACCCATTGACATTATTGAAAAACGGAACTAAAGAACAGTGTATCGACAAGGCTAAAGAGCTTATCGATATATTGGCGCCCGGCGGAAATTTCATATGGAGATTTGACAAGAGCACATTGACACTTAATGATATCAATCCCGAAAACTATGTTGCAGTTATGGAATATGTTCTTGAAAATTCTAAGTATGACAATCCCGGTGAGCTTGTTACTACTGCTAAAAAGGAAGATTCCATCGTTAAATATTCACATCTTTATCCTGAATTTAAATCCAAATACATCGTTCCTTTTGATGAATTTAAGAAAGTATATCCTCCTGTCGATGACAGGATTGAGCCCCTCATGCGTGCGGCTTATGACAAATACAACAATATGGTCATTCCCTTCCTATAATATTTATAATTAGAGCGTATCAAAAATACCCTGCCTGAAATTATTCTTGCAGGGTATTTTTGATTTTTAAAGCGTCATACCGTCGATAGCTGGTCATGCCTTATTATCTGGGGAGGCTGTTCCAGCCATCCGTTTTTTATCATTATATCTGTGCCTAAAGCTGAATATTTAATAATCTCTGCTCCGAATTTTGAATGGGTAGTCAGCAAATCCAACCGCATGGATGAGGCAATGGCAGCACCGTCCACACCTACTGCCATGGCACAGATTGAAAGTGCCTGGAACATCATGAGTTTATCTGAAAAAGGAGGGACTGTGGAGCTGGTTATAAAGGAATCGGATATGGAAGGAACAGGTATGTCCTCATCGTTTAGAATCCTTGAAAACTCTTCAAAATGAGCTGATGTGATATCCCTGCCCTTAAACATAAAATCCCTTACTTCCTTTGATTTTGCAACCTGACCAAAGCCGGTGGATATTCCTCGCCATATCAAATCAAATAAAGAACCGGCAAATACATTTGTTGCTTCTCGGGCCAGAAGAGGACGGGGTTTGCCGAAAATTCCGCTTAAAAAGCTGTCCTTTTCTATGTAAGTGATTTTATTTGATACTTCAACTCTGGGAGCCTTCAGATAAAGGCCTTTTGACAAACGAAACATAGTAACTTTTTTTAAAAGCTCCGATGCTTCATGCAAGCATTTAATAAAAAAGTCCATTACGTCAGGCCGTGCTGTGTAGCGTGTAATCAGTGAATATCCGTCCATGCCAAACCCTGCCAAAGTGCCTAAGTAAAAAAGATAAAAGGGCTCCGTAAAAAGGCGGGGAGCTGATTCATTAACATCATCCTCGCCGAAACCATCGGGTATGGCAAGGCCGTCTTGCTCCAAAAACAATTTTATATCTTCAAGATGACGCTCGGATAGCGATAAAGCATCATATAAAATAGTCCTTGTCTCCTCATCGTCCGTATATTTTAAAAAATATTTGAGCATACATATGGCAGCGCTGTCGTTCATATAGGTGTTATATAGGCCTGAGATTTCTGATACAATCAAAGGTATTTTCAAAGAACCATCCATTATTAATCCTCCTTAATTTTGGTACAATCAATAAATTGGCGGCATTCCTTTAGGAGTGCACCTTTCATTATTCAGTGGTTATTTTCCTTAATCCGCTTTAGTTTTAGAATATTTGAATATTAATATTCAGTAAATGCTTTAAAAACAATAAATGGCATACAAAATATGGTACAATATAAATATAAAAATAATTTTAAATAATACAGAAGGGGTGGTATTATGAAATTTTGCTGGTGTACGTTTTCGGTAAAAAATTTGGAAGAATCCATAAAGTTTTACCAGGAAATCGTGGGACTTTCATTGGACAGGAGATTTAAGGCAGGTCCAAATACCGAGATTGCTTTTTTGGGGGATGGAGAGACAAAGGTGGAATTAGTCTGCAGCGAAGAGAAAAAGGAAGTAAATGTAGGAGCGGACATTTCCCTTGGATTTGAAGTCAAGTCCGTGGATGAAATGATGGCTTTTGTAAAGGACAAGGGGATAGATATATTGAGCGGACCTATTTCGCCTAATCCTCACGTAAAGTTTTTCTTCGTAAAAGACCCTAACGGATTGAGGATTCAGTTTGTAGAAAACATGTAGTTACATAACGGCAGAAAAACACCTTTCATATGCTTAATTAAGCATGTGAAAGGTGTTTTTAATTAGTTGACTTATCAAGCATTTTTATGTATAATGGTTGATAAGTCAACCAAGGAGGATAAAAACTTGAAAAAGAGCATTGGACGCTTATTGTCTATTTTGCATCGGCAATCCCAGGTGTACATAAATTATGCTTTGAAGGAGTATGATATTACTTCTGCAGAGTATTCTTTTCTTTTAAGGCTGTATGTACAGGACGGAATAACCCAGGATGAACTGTCATGCTATTTATGCATCGACAAGGCCGCCACAGCCCGGGCTATAAAAAGTTTAGAGTGCAAGGGCTATGTAACAAGAGACAAGATTGATGATGACAAAAGGGTTAACAAGGTTTATCTCTCGGATAAAGCAAAGCAATGCAAGGATGAAGTAATCAAAAAAGTATGGCAGTGGAGCGATATCTTAACTGAAGATATGAATGAAGAAACTGTTGAAGCAGTAATGACCGCACTGGAGAAAATGGTTGATAAAGTAGAACGCAGAAATTTTAAAAAAGAAAAGGGGAAGTAGTCAAATGCAATATGAAAATCCGTTAGGTAAAGAGAAGATTTCAAAGCTTTTATTGCAGTTTTCGGTGCCCGGAATTGTCGGTATGACTGTCAATGCATTATATAATGTCGTTGACAGAATTTTTATCGGCAACAGCAGCAGTTTAGGTTCAAACGGCCTTGCGGGAATAACGATCGGTTTTCCCATTACAATTCTTTTTATGTCCATGGGACTATTGTTTGGTACCGGAGGAGCAACCTTGTTTTCCATAAGCCTGGGAAGAAAAGAGGATGAAAAGGCCGAAGTAGCCCTGGCAAATTCTTTTGTACTCTTATTGGCTTCTGGATTAACATTTCTTATTATAGGTGAGATATTCCTAAAACCCATACTCATATTGTTTGGCGCCAGCGAAGCGGTATTGCCTTATTCCATGGAATATATGAGAATTATATTCTTTGGTACGGTATTTCAGATAGCCAGTTTAGGAATGAATAATTTCATACGTGCCGACGGCAGTCCAAAGATTGCCATGATGACCATGTTTATGGGAGCAGGATTAAATACCATTCTAGACCCATTATTCATTTATGTATTTGATATGGGAATGGCAGGTGCTGCTTTAGCTACCATATTGGCACAGGCAACCTCATTTATATGGGTGGTATCGTATTTTACGGGAAAACGCAGCAAAGTTAAGTTAAAATTAAAACATATGATACCAAGGCTTGATATAGCGTCCCAGATAGTTTCTCTCGGTATTCCTGGTTTTTCCATGCAGATTTCCAACAGCTTTTTAAATATGATTCTTAATAAGAGCCTTTTGGCTTACGGCGGAGATGTGGCCGTGTCGGGTATGGGAATCATAAACAGCCTTCAGACCATACTTGTAATGCCAATCGGCGGTATAAGGCAGGGTGTACAGCCAATTGTGAGCTTTAATTTCGGAGCAAAAAAATACGACAGGGTTAAAACGGCAATAAAAATGGGCATAACTGCGGCATCGTCAATTGTCATCATAAGCTATACCATATCAAGGATATTTCCGGAATTTTTAATATCACTTTTTAACAGGGAACCGGAGTTATTAAAATTCGGAGTTTATGCCCTGGGCGCATGGTTTTTGTGCCTGCCCGTTACCGGTTTTCAAATGATTAGTTCAAGCTATTTCCAGGCTATCGGAAAATCAAAAACAGCCACATTTTTAACTTTGACAAGGCAGGTAATATTCCTTATCCCTGCAATAATAATTTTCTCAAAACTGTGGGGATTAAACGGAATACTTTACGCCGCTCCCTTTGCGGACTTTACGGCTGCTTTAGTTACAGGCGTATGCTTCTATAGAAGCATAAGGAAGCTGGGTACGGAAGATAAAGGTGAAGTCACCGAGGTGTTGATGATGGAAAATGAATAGAAAATTACTTTCAGTATCTTGGGTTTTTAGATATAATTTATTTTAAGATAAATAAACGAAAGGATTTTAAATTATGGCATTATCTATTATGCTTCAAGGTACAGCCTCTAACGTGGGCAAAAGCATGCTTGCCGCCGCATTGTGCCGTATATTCAGACAGGACGGATATAGTGTTGCACCTTTTAAATCATGGAATATGGCTCTAAACTCCTACATCACCCGGGAGGGCCTGGAAATAGGACGGGCTCAGGTAGTGCAGGCGGAATGTGCGGGCATTGAGCCGACGGTAGATATGCAGCCCATTCTTATAAAGCCAATGCGCGGTACAGAGCCCCAGATTATACTCCATGGTGAGGTTTTAAATCTTAAACCCGGAGATAATTGGAAAGAAATTGCAGGAAAAGCAATTAAGGAATCCTGGGACCATCTTTCAGAGCAATATGACGTAATCGTTATAGAAGGTGCGGGAAGCCCCTCTGAGATAAATATAAAAGACGGTGATTTGGCTAATATGTTTGTGGCTAAGCTGACCAATTCACCGGTGCTATTGGTAGGTGACATTGACCCGGGCGGGGTATTTGCTTCAGTTGCAGGCACCAATCTTTTGTTTGACGAAGAAGAACGCAATCACTTCAAAGGGGTACTGATAAATAAGTTTCGGGGTTACAAGTCTCACTTGGAACCCGGCTTAAGAATGTTGGAGGATATAATTCATAAGCCTGTTGTGGGAGTAATTCCATATACTGAGCTTGATATCGATGATGAAGACAGCTTAACGACGCGGTTTACCGCTAAAAATAGCGGAGGAGTGGATATTGCCGTCATACGCTTGCCTCATATATCTAATTTTACCGATTTTAATGCACTGGGCCGTATACCGGGACTTAGTATACGCTATGTAAAAAATCCCGCCGAGCTTGGCAAACCGGATCTTTTAATCCTGCCTGGTACCAAGAATACCATGGGAGACCTTTTATGGCTCCGTGAAATAGGACTGGAGGAGCCGATTGCATCTCTTGCAGAGGAAGGCCGTAACATACTTGGTGTTTGCGGAGGTTATCAGATGTTGGGCGAAAGGCTATCTGATCCTAAAGGAGTGGAAATAGGCGGCGAAATGGAGGGACTGGCTTTGCTTCCTCTTAACACTGTGTTTGAAGGGGCCAAGACTCGCACCCGGGTTAACGGGACCTTCGAAGGTGTATGCTATGATGCCTATGAAATACACATGGGGGTGACCCGTGCATCAAATGGAAATCTTCCTTCAATTATTTATAAAAAGGGTAATATTTCAGGGACCTATCTTCACGGATTATTTGACGGGGATGCGGCAGGTATGCTGAAGCTTTTAAAAGTAAATTTGCCGGAATTAAAAGACCTGCCAAGCTATAACGATTATAAGCAATCCCAGTACGATCTTTTAGCAGATACCTTCCGTGCAAATGCCGATATGAATAAAATATATGAAATAATGAATTCCTTTAAGAGTTCATTCGACATGAAAATTACTTCGTAATTTTCATGAATCATGTAAAAAAGGCGTTGAGTAAAAACTCAACGCTTCTTATATTATTGCCATTGTCCGTACATATCTTTAAACCAGGCATATACATCAAGAGAATAGGCGCTGTGCAAATTTTCTCGGGAAAAAACCTCCGATATTGGCCCTTGAGAAACCGTCTTGCCGCGATGTAAGAGCAGTGCCTGTGTGCCGTAAGCCTTTGCAAGGCTCAAATCATGCACTACCGATATTACCGCACGCTCAGGCTCCTTAAGCCAGTCCCGGATCAGTTCAAAGACTTCCTTTTGATACTGTAAGTCTAAATGGTTTGTAGGTTCATCCAATATCAATATCTTGGGATTCTGGGCAAAGAGCTGTGCTAAAAATGTACGCTGAAGCTCACCGCCGGATAATGTCAGCACAGATTGCTTTAAAAATGGCTCCAGGCCGGTACGACTAATAGCTTCGGCAACAGCATCATCATCAGCTTGCGACTTCCCCGCAAATAACCCCGGAGAATGGGCATACCTTCCTAACCGCACTATTTCCTCCACGGTATATCCGTAACCTACGCTGTGACTTTGTGACAACACACCTACGAGCTTTGCAAGCTCATTGGGCCGGTAGCTCTTGGCATTGCGACCTAATACGCTGATATTACCCGAATATGACGTACCGCCGCTTATGGAGCTCACTACCGTTGACTTACCTGCACCGTTAGGTCCGACAAGCATCAGCCATTGTCCGGCTTTCAGAGAAAAGCTCACCTTATCTGTGACTGTGAGTTCTCCGTATCTGACGGTTAAGTCGCTAACCTTAAGCATCTAACGCCTGCCTCCTTTACTTGATGAGTAGAATATCCAGATAAACAGCAATGCTCCGACGAAACTGGTGATTATACCAATGGGCAATTCCCGAGGATTTAAAAAGGTACGTGCAGCCAGGTCCGAAAGCATAAGGAAAATTGCTCCTCCGAAGGCGCTTGCCGGGAGCAGTCTCTTATGGTTTGGCCCTACAACCATGCGTATCATATGAGGTGTTACCAATCCTACGAAACCGATAGTTCCGCTAATGCTGACACACACGCCGATTAGCGCTGACACACAGATTAAAACCAGAAGCTTGACTTGTCTGACATTCACGCCGATGTTCCTTGCATTGTCCTCTCCAACGGCAAAAGCATTGAGTTCTCGGGTCTGGAGCATCAGTAATCCGCCGAACAGAACCAGGGCACCTAAAAGCATTGCGGCGTTTCCGTAAGTGCATCCCGCAAAGCTCCCCATAGTCCAAAATACTATGGTCTTTACCTTTTCGCCTGCAAAGGTAACTAACAGCGAAGTTATGCTGGATACAAACATATTGAATATCACGCCTAAAAGGATTATGGTATTGGTTGACAGAGAAAAATCCAGCTTATAGGCCAGCGCAAGCACCGTTATAATGGATATAAAAGCAAATAGCATAGCCGTTAAGACCGTTCCGGCAAAAGGAAAGCCGGGGATTGACAGACCTAACGCAATGGCAAGGACGGCGCCTAAGGAGGCACCTCCGCTGACCCCAAGGGTAGTCCCGTCTGCCAGGGGGTTTTTAAGCAAGCCCTGCATTGCCGCACCGCCAACCGACAGTGACGCTCCTGCCAGCGCCACACACAGCACTCGCGGCAAGCGTATGGTCATTATTATTACGCTTTTCATAAACTCCGACAGAGGCACATTCACGCTGCCCAGCGCAACGCACAGTATTGCCACAACGAGAGTTACCGCCCCGAAGATCAGGTACTCAGTAAGCCGGAAACCTTCTGGCTTGGATTTATTGGCCGCCATAGACAAAGTTGTAGAGCATCTCTACTCCGTCGGCAAGGCGGGGGCCGGGACGTGTCAGCTCGTTATTCGGCATATTTATAATTCCGTTATTTGCGACAGCCTTTACGTTATTCCAGCCGGGACGGGATTTGATACTTTCGACAGGTTCAAGACCCTCACCAAAATACATAGTTACTGTCATAATGTAGTCGGGATTGCGTTCCAGTACTTGCTCTTCAGAGATTTCTGCCCAATCGCTGATGTCTCCGAAGGTATTTTTTAAGCCTAATATATTAGCAGCCTCATCCATAAATGTATTGCTTCCAGCAGTCCACAAGCCAAATTCCAGAGGCGAAACCTCAAAGTAAATGCTCTTGCCGGATGCTTTGGCAGAGGCTTTTGCACCAATGTCATCAATCTTTGTTTTCATATTTTCAATTATTTTAGCCGCTTCTTCATTTCTATTGAGTATCTTGCCCATAAGTGCGATACTCTTGTATGTACCAGCAATATCAATTGCATCGGAAGCCACTACGGCAATGCCGGCTTGAGTGAGTTGGTTTATTTGCTCATTTGTTTGAGCCATGGTCCCCATAAAAACTACTTGAGGTTTGAGGGAAATAATCTGTTCAATGTTGGTATCATTGCCCGAGCCGACAGACGCAACTTCAAGTACTTCCGCCGGGTAGTCACAGTATTCGCCACGGCCTACCATAGTATCACCTAAGCCAAGAGCATAGACAATCTCGGCATTGGCAGCAGTGATTGCAACTATCCTTGTAACGGGTTCTTTTATTGTCACTTCACGCCCGGTCATGTCCGTTACAGTGAGCGGATACACAGTTTTGGCTGTAGGTTCAACTGTACCTGTGGGTGTCGGCGACGGAGTGTTTTCAGAATTGGTTGCACAGCCTGCTAACATGGATATGGCAAGAGCTGCAGATAAAGCAATTGACAATATCTGGCGTTTCATAATGAAAAGCCCCTTTCTTGTATATATTTGTATAAAAGAATAACCGCTCCCATCCAGATAGGAGCGGCAAGAAACATTTTCAGACTGGCACAATGCCTATACAGCCGACCATCCCAACCCCAGAGGTAAGCATAATGTCTATACAGGTCTCCCGGCTTGGCTTCATCTTACTGGGGTGCCTTCCCACCCTGCGGCAGTGACTTAATACCCTTTCATCAGCTTCACGGTTACTGGGATAGCCCCGAAATTACATCGGCGTCCCCACAGAGCGGTAGTATAACGCTCCGGCGCATTTTACGCATACAGACGGATTATTCTAGTTGCTGTATAATTTTAACCCGCCAGGACAGCTTTGTCAAGGGGAATGAGTGTTTTGTGCATCAGGCGTCAAGCATTTCAACAAAGGCAGCCAGCCTTGTTTTAAGCTGACCTGTATCATTTTGCGAATAATCGGTTTCAATGCTTATATAAGGCAAATTCTTCTTTTCATTCACAAGTCTTTTAACGCTGTAGGTTTCAATATTATAGGTATGACATGCTTGAAGAATGACGTCTATTACTCCCTGAACCCTGTATTTATCTATAAGCTCTGATAATAATTCAATCCTGTTGTTATTTGGCGACATACAGGAACAGGCTATACTTATATATTTTTCAGCCAGCGCTTCAAAAGGGTCTTTATCTTCATCAACAAGTGTATCTATAGCTTTAACACCGCTGCAGTTTTCAAAACAAACTATCACACCGCCGTTGTCCTCAACAGCCTTTACTATTTTTTCACTGACACCGCCTATGGGGCAGCCGGTAATTAGTATCCTGGGGCTGTCTTGAAGATTTCTCCTTGCGCCTTTATCATAAAGCTCTTTTATTTGCTTTGTCAGGGCAGCAACGGAGTCAACCTGTTCTTCTTTGCTGGTTTTAAAATTTGCACCGTTAAGTACCTGAAACATTTCGTAGCCTGAAATAGGGGGAGGGCAAAACAAAGCCAGCTCGTAAAACTCCTTTAAAGCTTTTCTTTGTTCGTTTCTGTCCTTTATTGCCTTTTTGAGCTTTTCATAGGTTATTTCAACATTGAACTCTTTTTCCACTCGTTCTTTAAGGGAGATTATTTCATCTCTCCAAAGCGCAAGAGATTTACCGTTGCTGCCGGACTGGGGCAATTGCATTATATGCATTGGTTTTATCTCACCGAGGTATTCGTACATTTTCTTTTTTCCGTCACAGGTGGTTTCACCGACTAGCATGTCTGAAAAATAAAAATAAGGGCAGGTATCGGTAATTGCATGTCCATAACTGGATTTTATAAGAGGGCATAAGTTTCTTGGAAGTACTTCTTCAGCCGCAGCTATGGGTTCATTGCTTGTACCGCAAAGGGATATGGGTATAGCGCCTGCTGCCATTATGATTTCCCAGGGGGTAAAAGTACAGTAAGTTCCGACAACTTTCCTGCCTTCTTCCTTTAATTTCATGATTTCAATAAATCCTGCTTTTCTTGCTTCACTGAATGTATCAAATGCTTCAGGCAAATTAATCATCAAATCACTCCAAGCTTTCATTTTAAAAGTAATTATATATGAATGACAGCCTTATTACTAATTGAAAAAACCAATATAACAGCCATAATTAATTTAAAAAAGCAATTCTCTAAATGATTAAGATTTTAGGGTGGTTTATTTTTCTTTGTTTGCTTTCAGCATTTTTGCAAAACCTTCATAACGGGTGCGAAGTATTCTCTCATGCTCTTCTTCGTCTGTTCTCATCTGTTCAAAAAATTTCTTTACCATTGGATCCTCTGCGTGGTCAGCCAGCTTTTGATAATGCTGCTGGGCTTTAATTTCATCTTCGATAGCTTCCAAAATGCCAGTCAGTATTTTTTGCATATAATCTATCCCTTCATAATATAAACTTAAAACTTGTCAGCATGTTCACGCTTATAGCAGTTTTACTGCAACCAAAGTTATATCGTCCCTGGTTTTCTCATAACTTAAAAAGTCAATGAAATCCTCATGAATTTTATTAACCATTTGAGCAGGATTCAGTTGATGAATTTCGGCAACCAGTTTCTTAAGCCTGCCTTCATAAAATTCATTGTGAGACATTTGTTCTGGCAGTCCGTCAGACATAATGAGCAGGGTCATCCCAGGAGAAAAGTGTGCTGTAGAATCCTCATATTTTAACAATTGGGCACCTATGGCTGTTGATATGGGAAGATTCGCATTGCCAAGCTCTGTTATATTTTCTTTATCCTTTATTAATAAAGGACTGATATGAAGGCCGGCATTGCAGTAAGTAAGTTCATTTGTCTTCAAATCAATAACTGCCATAAGCAAGCATACCAGATATTCCTCGGGATAACCTTCCTTTAAATAGTGTTCAATAAAGAAATCCATGATTTCTTTAGGCGATAATAATTGACCGGGTGTATGTTTTAACCTGAAAAAACTTCCTATAGTATCCTTTATAAAAATCGCCAGCATGGCACTATCCAATCCATGTCCCGAGACATCAGCAATAAAGCATACATATTGCTCAAAGAAATCATTGAGCAAACCATTGTCAACTTTAAAAGCATCGAATATATCTCCGCCCAAATCTTCAGCAGGAATGTACAAAGAGGCAAAAGATATGTTTTCATTATCCGGAAGGCTCATAGGCAGGGAGCGCTTGTGTATCTTAATTGCATTTGTTATTTCAACATCCAGCTTCTTCTTAATTCTCTCAAACTCAATATATTTTTCATTTCCATAAATATATATAAGATTATCTTTCTTTACAAACTTAAAATGAAGTTTAAATACACCGTGTTTGCCCTTTAATAGAAATTCATCCCAGGAAGAAGGTATATCTGAAACGCTGCTGATGGCGGATTGTGCTTTATTGATGTGAATGTCTGCTATGTAATCTAAAAATTTTTTTTGTTCCAGTTCTAAAGCATCATAGCCTAAATATGACTGTACGGGCTTATTGGAAAAAACAATCTGGCCATTGCTGTCACATACTAAAATATGATCATCGATCATATCGGCTATTGTTTCATATATTTTCATCATTAAAAGTTCAACTCCAAAGTATTTACCCCCAATTTTACTACATTTTTCACCTTTTAGCTACATTTTTATACGTATTATAATGTAATTTATACGTAAATTTCATGCAGCAGGATTTCAACAAAATCTTGTACTTCCTTAACTTAAATGAAGTTACAGCTTGACAATTTATGGAATGATTCATATAATATAGGAGGCAGAGTAATAGTCTGCCGGATACTTATTCGAAAGGAGTTGTTGTTAATGTCTGTTATAAATGCAAAGGTGGTTTTTGAATAATTGAATATCGGCACAGGCGTTTAAATTGCCGGTGCGCCTTCTTTCGAGCAACCTGAATAGTGTGAAAGCAATGTGCACGCTATGAGCGTGTTTTTTATTTGCTTTTTTTACAATCCCGCAGGCGGTCGTCATCTGCGGGATTTTTGCGCCCTTTTCCAGGAACAATATTATTAAAGAGACGATTAAAGCTTATACGACTGAGTCTACCCGCAAAATTATTGTAACAGGAGTGATAATTATGAGTGATAAGAAAAATTTTTATGATTATATGAAAACACTGCGCCGGAGCTGGGAGATAAACCCAAGGACAAGGGTCCAGGAAAATGATTTGAATAATAAAAAGAAGAGAAGACAGCAAGAAAAGAAAATTATAAAGGATGGATTTGAATAATGAATATAGAAGACTATGGTTGGGACGGTTATTTTGAAAAGGAGTGGAAGAAAAAGCATAAAGAGGGAATGCTTCCTGCAAGAATCATATCTGACTACGGTCAATTTCTTCGGGTGGTCTGCGAAAAGGGGGAAGGGCTTGTTAAACGCCCTGTGCAGAAAGCATATGACGAGATCAATCTGGCGGTTGGAGATTGGGTTGCAGTTGATGATTTAAGTGAGGATCAGAGAAGCATATGCTTTGTTTTGCCAAGGAAAACCAAATTTTCCAGAGCTGCTGCAGGTTATGAAGTAAAGGAGCAAATCGTTGCGGCTAATGTGGATGTGGTTTTTCTCATACAGTCATTAAACAGGGATTTTAACATGAGAAGGCTGGAGCGATACTTAATTGCAGCATGGGAAAGCGGAGCCATGCCCGTTGTGGTTTTAAGCAAAGCCGATTGCTGTGATGACCTGCCGCAAAAACTTGCAGAAGTATATGAAACAGCTCCGGGTGTGGACGTTCATGCCATCAGCTGTGTGACGGGAGAAGGCATTGATGATATTAAAAAATATATATCAAAGGGAAAGACTGCAGCGTTATTAGGTTCTTCCGGTGTCGGCAAATCAACTCTCACAAACCTATTAGCTGGGGCTGAATTGTTAAAAACCAGCGAGGTAAGGGAGAAAGACTCAAGAGGCAGGCATACTACAACACACAGGGAACTTATATTGCTGCCCCAAGGCGGGCTTATAATGGACACTCCCGGAATGAGGACTCTGCTTTTATGGGAAGCAGATACGGGCATGGAGATGATGTTTGGCGATGTGGAAGAGCTGACAAAAAAATGCCGCTTTTATGACTGCAGGCATGAAAATGAACCGGGCTGTGCCGTAAAAGAAGCTTTAGAAAGCGGAAGTCTGGAGAATACAAAATGGGAAGCGTGGGTAAAGCTGCAAAAAGAGCAGGAATACCTTGAAGCCAAAAAACAGGGCAAACTAAGACAGCGTGAGAAAAAATGGGCTAAACAGATAGCAAGTATCAAGACTGATTCCTATTAAGAGGCTTAATAAGATAAGAACCCCGCCAGCTATAGCATCATAGATAGCTGGCGGGTCCAGGGAACCTTGTTGTTGCACAATAAAAAAACAGCAAAGTCACTTATTTGACTCTGCTGTTTTTTATATGGAGGTTAAGAAGTCAACAGCATCCTTTGCAGTTTGCACATGAATCACAGATTTTCTTTACAAAATGCCTGACTGAAAATGAATGAGTTGATAAGGAAAATTCATTTTCAGAGTTATCGTTAAATGTAACTTTTCCATTTGAAAAACTGATTTTTAAAGGAACTGTATCCATCACATCAAAATTAATGTAATCCCGCCTGCTGCCTGGCTCGAAGATGAATTTATTGCCGTTAATATCAGTAATTTCTATAATATCCGTTGATGTTGTAAGGGTTTTTATACTGCCATTCTCATAGAAGGACAAAGAGTTTGAATCTGCGTTTATTCCAACTGCATCTTTATCATATGCAGCAATTACGCCTATGGGAGTATCAGTTAAAATCGGATTATTTGGCTCACAGGATTTAAGGCTTCCGTTTTCATACAATGATATGCCAATGCGTGTATCTACGATTGCTGCCGGTGAACTTATACTCGCTGTTTCTTTAGGCCAGAGCGTAAGGCTTTTTATCTCTCCTGACGGATAAAAGAAAATACCTATGATTTTGTTTTTTATGATCCCGAAGGAAAAGACAAATTCAAAATCCTGAGCCAGGCTGTATTCGTTTTCTTCTGTCCAATAGCCTGTTATTTCTCCGTTCAGCGGAAAGATTCTCTTTATACTTTCATCTTCATAAAAGGTTACATATTCAGCCGGAATAAGGCCGTAGTCCGTTTTTATAGCCGTCTGTTCCTGGAGGGATAAGGATTTTAAATTCCCGTTTTTATAAAAGGACAGAGAACTTGTATTTTTTCTTCTGGCTTCATCATCCACATACTGAGGAACGAATTTTCCAAAAGGAGTTTCAATCTCGTTAAGTTCATCTATCGTACATTCTTTGATGCCTCCGTTTTCATAAGTTTCTAAATGGGTTATTCCCTTTAAAGTGCCGTACTTGATATTTATTTTATTCATATTAGCCTCCTTCTTAATGTTTTATTCTGCTGCATTGCAGGTTTTGGGACGAACAATAATTTTATACTCATTGTTTTCTCTGCTGATTATATTGCCTTTAAGGTTGAGCCTTTCAAATTCTATTTCAAACCATTGGGGTACATGGCTGCATATAATCTCCAGTTCATAAAATCGTGTGTTTTTCAAAAAAGGCAGCAGCGCCTGTTTTGAAGAAACATTGGATTTTATATTCTGAAGCGGCTTTAGATCCATGAAATAATATCCATTCTGGTTTGCCTCAACAGGGTATGGTATGGGAGGGAATTTTGCTTCACATGGGGATTCTGAACTTTCAGCTTCGGTCTCTTTCCCCTGTATATAATCTAAAAAATCCGCAGGTTTGCCCTCAAATTCCCAGGAATTGAATCCTTTCATTTCAAGGATGTTATAAACAAGCCCGTTTACTTTTTCACCTACAAATACCCTGCAGTCACCAAGCTCGTCAATTATGGCGGAAATCTGATCCCTGATGGATCTAAGCCCTGACGAGCTGTCAAGGTAAAAGAGGATTTCTTTTAATACTGTCCATTTACCCCGTACCCTTTTATAAATCTTTATAATGCCTTTATCATCTACAGACGATGTATCTCCGTTCTTATCCAATAAAACTGCAATTTCAATATTCTTTTTCATTCTCATCATCCTCTCTTTCTTCATAATAATCCTTGTAAATTAAATAATTAAATGCAAAAAAGGTACAATGTAAGCAAACATTGCACCTTTGCAAAAATTCCTTATTAACCCTTGAAATATATAATTTTTACTGCCCCTAAGAATGTTTTTAGTATTATAGCAAAAAAAATATTTATTTGCAATGTACATCGCAGCCAAAATTTACGATATAAAAGAAGTGCTCCAAAATATCAGAGCACTTGTAATGTTAGTTTATGATTCTTCTCGCAGTCATGTAATTGCGATTATAATAATCTTCCGATAAACTGCTGTAGCGTACTTTGCCGCCATAGCCTGAGGCTGCATGAATAAATGTGCTGTCTCCTATGTATATGCCTACATGAGTGATGTTGTTATGGCCTCCGTTGGTATCGAAAAATACCAAATCGCCCATTTGAAGCTGTGACCTTTCAATGATTGTACCCTGATAGGCTTGTGTGGAGGCTGTACGGTTTAAGCTTATCCCGTTGTTTTTAAATACGAACTGGGTAAAACCGGAGCAGTCAAAACCCCGCTCGGACGAACCGCCGTAAACATATTTTATGCCCAAGTATTTTTCGGCAGTTCCAATTATCTGCTGTGCTTTTGTTACAGTTTCGGCAGCCGGTGTTACAGCTGCAGCCGGTACTTCAGGCGCAATTATTGCATCAGAGCCCCTGGAACTTAAATCAATTGATGGGATTGTATCCAGTAAGACGTATTCACCCGCAACCCAGCCTGTAATACCGTCAAAAGTTACCTTGTGCCAGTTGCCTGAGGTTTCTTCAATAGTGAGTTTTGTCCCGGGATACAGCTTGCCTATGACGGGATAATCAGTGCCCGGTGACTGGCGCAAATTGAGATATCCGGTGCAATTAACCGTGCCTGTGGTGCTTTGGGCATAGGCAGTAGCAGAGAGAAAAGCAAACATAACAAGCATTGTTGAAACAAACACTGCGAATTTAAGCCGTTTCATTCTATCCTCCTATTTTTAGCTTCCGAAGTTAGCTGACGGGTGCGGGCAAAGAGGCGTCCCTACCATACAAAGATGGATTAACCCCAATTTTGGTTTCTCCGTACTCCCTGAAAAGGAGATTCAGCTTTTTTTGTGCGGTGCATATTTTGACAGGTTGTCCTACTTTTAGCATTAAAGGTTGTCCAAAATATGCTGCACAAAATTATGATAGAACTTTTGTCGCCTAATGTCAATTCTGTTATGTTTATCATCTCTATTGTCTGAACCTTAAACCTAGGCAACAAGTGGCATTTCGGAACAATGTTAACTTTTTGTGACAAAAAAAGAGTAAGAAACAACATTTTCCCTCTCTGGCCTGACCACGATATTGGTTGAATTAATTTATACCTGGACGGGTTTAGATATCTTCACGTCACAAGGAACCGTTTGTAATGTGCAGAATCGTTCAGCGTATTTGCAAGTCAGTCTAAGCATAGGACGCATCTCGGATATGCGATGCTGGCTTGATGCATAGAAAATATAAGGTGAATTATCTTTGCCCATAAGTAGAAATCCGTTGTTTTCCAAAGTATCATTGCTCCAGTCCTGTACAATTTGTGTGACGTCGATTTCGGTATAACTGCGTCTGTATGAGTTTTCAAAAGTTACACATCGACTCAAATCTACAGCTGGCGGTGTATGCATACAACCGCAGACGTTGAAAACTTCGAGCAATGGATACAGGGTGTAGTGAGCTTTGGTATTTTTCTTACTTGTAACTTTCCCCATATTGCATGTATCATACGGAAGTTTAAAAAGAATCAATTTGGCTTTTAGTAAAACGCACTTGCATAACCAGAGGGGCCAATTGAAAAACAAATAGATTATTTTTTCATAGCCCAATAACAGAGATTGCTTTGGCTTCTCCCGATAGAAGCTGTCTGTGGAATAATTAAATGCCGATTGAGGACGTAAATCTATTACACTCACTGTTCTCACCCCTTACATAATATGCAGTGCTTTGACATGTGCGACTGTACAACTTTTGAAAATCCTGGCATATACTGTAACTGTAAAAGAAAGCTAGTTATCTTTTTATACAGAATAACCGCAAGGAGGCTTATTCATGGCTATTGTTAATGTTGCTGCAAACGTGACAGCATTATCTGAAAATTCACCTTATAGTGTTGTAGAACTCATATTTAATTATGAAGGCACTACGGTTCAAAACGGAACTGTAATTTACTACAGCGCTCATCTTTCGGATGGGACTAATTCTGAGGATGTCGTGTTCCCGTTTACGATAACTGCCGGAACGGAAATACCAGCTACAGGAAATTTTGCATATACACCCGGAGTAACTTTTATATCGGAGATCAATGCTACAGAAGGAAAAATCTATTATACTGCATAAGTAACATGAAAGAAATTGGTGAAATGAACTGCTCCCTGTCAAGTCAACGTAATTAAGTTAAGCATTGGATGAGACACCCATTATTACGAAAACGATGAACTTACTTAAGCAAGTTCACCGTTTTCGTATTACAATGCTCTAATATATGGTAAAAAAGGCTGCCGCCCAATAAGTTATTCAACCACTAAAGCGGCAGCCTGAATTTTTTGAATGATATTTTTTTATTGTTAGTTTAATTTTCTTTTTTCATTCTCAGGAAAATTTTAACTATTTCATTTACAACAAGGGGAACTA